>JASFEV010000068.1:0-17735 GCA_050124655.1 Desulfobacterales bacterium | reverse complement strand
GACACCGCCGTCTTTTAAGTTTAAGCTATGGCGTAGTGAGGGCATAATTGTGTTTCGCGTTTCAATTCCATCAGGTTGCAGGTTTTCATTATTTTTGCTCCTGGCTTCTCGCTGCTTGCTTATGGCCGAAACATTGAATCATTTGCTGAAAGCCGGAAGCCGGTAGCCAGCAGCAGCCGATTGCATGATACATGACACGCTAAAGGCAAATCTAAAATAATTAGTTATAAACCCGTAAAATAGCCTCGAGCACCGATCCCGAAATGGCGCGGGCTTTATCTGAAATCGTATAGCAGAATTGGTCATCCCCTCTGGGATCGATATCACCGATTTTCAATCCCTTTTGCACCTGCGTGGCGCTTCGAATGAGTCCGCGCAGCACGCCGTCTATGTGCGCCCGGACATCAACACCGGCAACAGTACCCATTCGCTCCCCTTTTCTGACGGCATCACCGATGGAACTGTTGGCTTTAAATTCTCCGTCGCAGGGAGCCCGCAGAACCCTCTCTTCGGTATAGCCACCGATTGAACCTGGTATTCCTGTATTGGGTTCCGCACTGCCGGTCGTTATAATTTTTCCCAGGTGATGACCGCGCTGAGTCTCAACGACCATGTGGACATCCTGTCCGCCGACCAAACCAGGGCCCAGTCCGATGACTAATGGTGCCTCATCCATAGTGGTGCCCAGATTATTTTTGGCCAGGATGGCATCGATGACGACATCGGGTCGAAATCCCGCCAGCAGCTTCCACTCAGGATCAACGCTGACGGCTATACTTCCCTTTTGCCAGCACGCCCGTATGTCGCTGGGGTTGTCCATCCGCTTGGCTTCCACGCCTTCGACGGTTTGGTGCCCGTCATGCACGGCCTCACAAAATGAAACCGCCCGCCTGACGGCCAGCGGCGAAGATGTTTCCAGCATCAGAATTTTACGAATATTGGCTCTATAGATCCGCCAGGCAACCGCACTGGCCATCTCCCCTGCCCCTTTGATCACCACTATTAGGTCGCTCAATTTGTGGTTTCGTGATCTTAGTTTCGATTCAGTCATATGGGCTGTAATCATAGTTACCGGGTTTTCCTCCTTCGCCTTAACAGCTTCGGAGGACAAGCAGGTGTCAGGTGTCAGCTGATAGGGATGAGTTTTGTCCGCAAACGCGATATTGCGAATTTTGCCCCACTACCTGACCCAATCTTCATTTTCCAATTTGCGATTGCGTTTTCCACCGGACTTTTCAAAAGCATCGATCCACTGCCGGACACGTTCGCTTCCATAGACAGCTTTCCAAGATTTAACAATTCGATCGACCGGTATGTCGGCAAAGGTGCCGTGGTCATTGACGTATTCCATAAACAGCTTTTTTTCTTCATTGTAAGGCTGAAATATGGAATCCTCTTTACCGTTAAATTCCAATGGTGTTACTTTGGCTTTGTGGCAGAGCTCTTTATTGAAGGCCGGAGTGGCTTTCACCCAGCGGCCGTCCAAATAAAACTCGGTGAATCCATGATAGGCAAAGATATCGGACCCCAGATAATCGAGCAATTGTCGCGTGGCCAGATGATTGCGAACATCGGCAAATCCCACGCGTGCCGGTATGCCGCAGGCGCGTGCCAGAGCGCACAGAAGGCCCGCTTTGCCAATGCAGAAAGCCCGGCCATTTTTTAAAACATGACTGGACCGGTAGTGCTCCGGGCGATAAAACGGAATATAGGGATCGTACCAGATTGCATCTCTGACGGCATAGTAGAGGCTGATTGCCTTGGAAATCGGATGATGCTCGGCACCTTCAATGGCTGACATGGCATAATCCATAATTATCTTTGAGTCAGCGTCGATGATCGATGTTGGGGCAAGGTATTTTTCGTGAACAGCGGCCATATGGGATTCCTATCAAAACTCTGAAGCGATTATCAAGCAGGTTAAGCACATGTTAAAACGTGCATGGAAAATCGCGTTTGCCTGTGTTAGGATCTCACAATCCTATCGTCTCAAAAGGAGGTTATCATGGCATCAAAAGTGATGGTTATTATCTCAACAGCAGAAAAGGGCAAAGCGCTGACCGGTATGTCGAATACGTGGGCGCCTTAATTTCCGACTCGATTAAGGCGGGGTATGTACCGCTCGTGTTTTAAGGTTTGCCCGTTCCCGGTTGAGCCGGTTTAGCCTGGTAAAAAAGAATACCGTTAAATTATATCAATTTTAACCGGTAAACGGACCAACGGGTAACGGGCTCAACCTGTATAATTTTGGCGTTTTCGTGAAGGATCATGATACGTCGAAATAGCCTCTTATGACAAAAATTGGACAATAGCATGATTCAAAAGATTCCAACAGCAGGTATTATCCTGGCAGCCGGGAAATCGAAACGATTTGGCCGGCCCAAACAGCTCCTGCAGTTAAACGGCAGATGCCTGCTTGAATGGGTTCTGGATGCAGCTATAAACGCCAAACTCAAGCAGATTGTTCTGGTGCTCGGATATGCCCATTCAAAGATTCAGCAAACGCTCGGCAAAATATTACACCATCCGAAGCTTCAAATAGAAGTCAATCCGCATTATGAAGACGGACAGAGCAGTTCCTTGCAGTTTGGCTTGTCAAGTGTCATAGATACCTATTCGGCGGTAATGTTTCTCCTGGCAGACCAGCCCCTGGTCGATGTTACGACCCTCAATTATCTGCTCGATCATTTTTGGTCCTCAGATAAAGACATTTGCGTTCCCACATGTGCCGGCAAGAGCGGAACTCCCTGCATTTTCAGCAGCTACTTTTATCCGCAAATCATGAAAATCACCGGTGATATCGGTGCCCGCCAGATAATAAAGGCAAACCCGGAACACGTGCTTGAAGTCGACATCAAAAATCCACTCTTCTTTTTAGATGTCGATACGCCGGAAGACCTGGAAAAAATAAAAAAGTTTGCCGATTAAATCTCGCTTCCTTTTTCCATTTATAAATTAAAAATTTATAATTAATATTAATTAGATATACAAAAATTTTAATGCATTAAATTAGGTATAAGCAGGGCAAGTTGCGGAAAGAGAATTAAAATAATAATGCTGATGACGCAGGCCACCAGGAAAAAACTAACGCTTTTGAAAATCGTTGCCAACTTGATATCCGGTGCTAAAGCTTTGACAACGTAAATATTGACCCCCACCGGTGGTGTAATGGCGCCCATGGTGGTGACCATGGTCAGCAGAATTGAATACCAGATTGGATCGAATTTAAGCGCCATTCCCAACGGAAAGAAAATTGGAATGGTTAGAACCAAAAATCCCAATGAATCCATAAAACAACCGCCAATTAAATAAATCAGCAAAACAATAATCAAAATCGCATACGGCGAAACAGGCAGGCCTGCTGCAAAATCCGCAATAACAAAAGGCAATCGGGTGACGGCTAAAAAGCGACCAAAAATGATGGCGCCCGTCACCAGCATGAAAACCATACAGGATATCCGGAGTGTATTTTCAAATGAATGGATAAGGCCCTTCCAGGTCAGTCTGCGAGCCAGAATTGATACCATAAATGTGAAAAAAACACCGACGGCGCCGGCTTCGGTTGGGGTAAAAAAACCGATGTACAGACCGCCGATCACCAGCACAAAAATGGTGATGGCTTCAATAACGCCCAGCAGCGATTTCAATTTTTCTGTGAAAGGGGTTTTGGGCCCGGCCGGGCCAAAATCCGGATAAACCCGACACAGCAAAAAAATGGTGATCACAAACATCAACCCCAATACAACGGCGGGCAGAATTCCGGCCAGGAAGAGTTCGACGATGGACTGTTCGGTCTGAAGACCGATAATGATGAGCACCACACTGGGTGGCATCACCGTACCCAGTGTTCCGCCGGTCACCACTGTGCCGCTGCTCAATCGTGTATCATAGTTGTATTTTTCCATCTGCGGCAAAGCGACTGCACCCATGGTTGCGGCGGTTGCTGTATTGGAACCGCAAATGGCAGCAAATAATTCATCGGCGCCTATGGTGGCAATTGCCAGCCCCCCGCGCCAATGCCCCATCCATTTGTAAGCAGCATCGTAGAGCCGCTCCGCGATACCGGCATTAAAGGCCAGATATCCCATTAAAATAAACAAAGGGATCACCGTCAGACCATATTTGGAAAAGGTGCCCCATAGATCCGCAGCGATCATGTTCAATGCAGCATGAAAAGATACGACATAAGCAAAACCACAGAAGCCCACCACCGCCATGGCAAATCCCACCGGCATGCCGAAAACAAACAGAACGACCAGCAAGATCAGAATCCCGATGATGCCGATAATTGATGGTTCCATCTATTGAGCGCCTCTGTGAGTAAAAACCAATTTTAAAAATTCAACAAGTAATACCAATGCCAGCAAACAACAGCCTAAGCCCACACCATAAGTAAAGGGGTAGTAAATGATGCGAAGGGTTTCGGTCACCTCGCCGGTTTGCCACAGGGTTCTTGCCAGTTTATTGATTTGCCAGCCGGCAATGGAAAAAAAGATCGTGCAGATCAGACAGTTAAATCCCTGCATCATCAGTTGCGTCTTTTGCGAGAACTGACTCACCAGAACATCTACGGCGATATGGGCTTTTTTGAGTTGCGTGTAACTTAGCGCAAATGCGGTCACCAGAGCTCCAAAATAGCCCATCAATTCATAAGTGCCTTTGAGCGGACTCCAAAAAATCCGTGAAAAAATATTCAGACAGGTCATCAGGATCATGGCTGCCAGAAAAATACCGGCCAGAACAATCATGATGCGATTCAATATCGTGCTGATTTTCTCTAAGACAGTCATTTTAGATAACCATATACGCTTATGCGGAAAGCTCAAGTAAAGCATATATAACCGCGAAGCGCACGAGGGATACGAAGAGACCAAAGGCAAATTATGTGTTTTCCCTTCGTGCATCCCACGCCCGCCATCGGCTGCGCCTCAGGCAATGCCGGGCGGGCTCAGGCGAGGCGGGCGGGTTCGTGTTCTTCGTGGTGAGAACCACTTCGGGCATATTATCCCGGATAACCACGTGACCATGATTACGGGCATATATGTACATGCCATCGATAGGGCAAGAACGGATTGCGGTCGGTCGCGAACCGCAATCCGTCAAGGTTTAAATTAAGACCAACAACATGCTATTTTGCTTTTTCTGAGATCATGCGTTTAAGATCATCAACAATTGCCTGGGCGGGAAAACCTTTTGCGCTACTGTCCGTGATCCACTTGGAGGTCAAAAATTCAAGCTTACTGTTCCAGGCAGCCTTCTCTTCTTTTGTTAATTCAATAACTTCGACATTTTGTGTATCTTTAGACCATTCGACCGCTGTTTTGACATGATCGTCCATATAGTTTCCGGTCCATTTGGCCTGCTCGACTCTGAGATCGTCTAATACTTTTTGAACGTCTTTGGGCAATGCATTCCATTTATCCATATTCATGACAACCGCAAATGGATAAATAACCGTGTCGGTAAGCGTGACATATTTGCAGGTTTCGGCGAATTTAAAGTCTTTCATCACCTCAAGAGAGGAATACAGTCCCTTTACCACGCCTTTTTGCAAAGCTTCGACGGTGGCCGGCATCGGCATACCCACCGGATTTGCTCCCCAGGCTTCCAGTATCTTGGCGGCACCGCCTGATGCCCTCAAATCCAGCCCCTTGATGTCATCCAGTGTCCGCACCGGGACCTTGGACATGATGTTAGTAGGAGCGGTGGTGAACATGGTCAGAACTTTAACCTTGGCAAATTCATCCGGTTGATATTTTTGATATAAATCATAAAGAACTAGACTGCCGACAGTAGCATTGGGTATCTCTAAAGGCAAACTGGTGGCATTGGTGACAATAAAGCGGCCCGGCTGATAGGCCATGCACAGACAGCCAATGTCGGCCTGGCCGGCGATGACGCCGTCCATCATATTTTTTGCGCCGAGCAATGTGCCGCCGGGGAAGGTATCGATCCGTACCTTGCCGCCGGTGCGTTTTTCAACTTCTGTTTTCCACCTTTCCATTTGAACGCACGGAAATGTGGGTGCCGGAGGGAAATTTGCATACGTCAGTTTCACCGTTTCGGCAACAGACGGTATGGGTGCCGTTACCGCCAGCAACAACGTGGCTGCGAAAACGCCAATTAGAAACCATCCGAATCTTTTCATTTGAAACCTCCTTTTTTTATGGTTGCGGATTTGACATCTAATTCCCGGTTAAAAACAATGCGCTCAATCGCAATTATTTTTTTAAAGGCCTTACTCTTCGATAATACATTCAGTGGCATCATCTTTGTCCAGCTCCTGGCCACACAGATCGAGCCCCTGTTTTTCCCGTAGCGCCGCCAGCACTCTTTCAGGGGTAATCGGCAAATCTTTAATACGGACACCGACGGCATCGTAAATGGCATTGGCAATTGCCGGGGCGGTCGGCACGCAGCCCGGCTCACCAATGCCTTTGGCGCCAAAAGGCCCATCTTCATCATAAGTTTCTAATACCGGAGCGCTGATGGGTACCACATCTTTGGCGGTCAGGATCTTATAATCCCGGAAATTCGGGTTCATATTTTGCCCTTTTTCGGAAATGACCTGTTCGGTGAGGGCGTAACCCACCCCCATCATCACCCCACCGTAAACCTGGCCTTCAAGCAGCAGCGGATTAATGGCCTTACCGACATCATGCGCGGCAACGTATTTTAAAATTTTAACCTTGCCGGTCTCTTCATCCACTTTGACGCGCACGCCGTGGGTGCCGAAAGTGTAGGTCATCGACATATTGCCGCGGAAGTCTTTGCCCATGTTTTCATTGGCCGGATCATAAAAATGCTCTGCCATCAACATTTGCCCGCCGTGGCTAAAATGGGCTTTGCGCAAAACCTTTCCAATCGGCAGTTTTTTCTCCGCATCGTCGATGTGTACAATATGTCGACCCTGAAGGCTTAATTTCTCAAGTGGAGATTCGAGCAGCTTAGCCCCCAATTCCAGAATGCGCGCTTTGAGCTTACGGGCCGCTCCCAACGCCGCATTACCGGCAATAAAGGTGGTTCGGCTGGCGTGCGAGCCCACATCCCACGGGCAGACATCAGTATCGGTGTGGATCACATGAATATCTTCCACTTCAAGACCGAGCTCTTCGGCCACAATTTGCGCAACGACGGTATCAGAGCCCTGCCCCATATCGGTGGCACCGGTGAAAAGATCAATTTTACCGAAATCATCCATCTTGATGATCGTGCCACAGCCGTCTGATTTATACACCCGTGCACCCCCGCCCACATGAATCAAGGAGGCCATACCGATGCCTTCGCCCGCCTGCTTGGGCCGATTCCATTCCAATTTTTCCTTGACGGCCTGCATACATTCGGTCAGGCCGCAGGTGGTGATGCGAAGCCCCTGGGTGGACACATCGCCGGGTTGATTGGCATTGATGCGGCGAAATTCCACGGGATCGATGCCGGCAGCCTCGGCCAGCATGTCCATCGTGCTTTCAATGGCGTAGGTGGCCTGGGGGTTGCCGTAACCCCGCATGGCCTGGGCATAGGTATTGTTGGTATAGACACATTTGGCTTCATAACGCACGTTGGGCACCCGATACAGGGTGGTAATCGGCATCATCATCACCGAGGGCGTCGTGGCCCCCCAGGAGGTGTAGGCACCATTATCGAGAACCATCGATATATCCCGGAAAAGCAATTTCCCGTTTTGATCACAACCCTGGGATATGTGCGTAATGGTCGGCTGGCGGGTGGATGTCGCAATAAACTCTTCGGTGCGATCAAACTCGACTTTGACCGGCTTGCGCGTGTGAAAAGCCAACAAAATGGCTATATATTCATAGGCATAAGTGTCCAATTTACTGCCAAACCCGCCACCAATACAGGGTTTGACCACCCGAACCCGTCGGTCGCTGATCCCCATTGCCTTGAGGGCGTCCTGAAAATCCTTCTGGGCCAAAGAGGGAATCTGGGTATTGGTATGGATGGTCAGATTATTGGCCGGATCAAACTCGGCAATGGCTCCGCTGGTTCCCATACAGCAATGGGTCACCCAGGTGGTCGAGAAGCGATCTCCCACGGTGTAGGCTGCTTCTTTTTTGGCGGCCTCCACATCGCCGTAATGCAATTTCCAGGGCATTTTTAAAACATTGGTTTTGTGGGCCTCGTGAATCAGCGGTGCTCCCTCTTGCATGGCCGCTTCCGGATCGAATATCGCCGGCAAGGCTTCATAGGTGACCTCGATGCGTTTCAAGGCCGCTTCGGCGATTTCCGGTGAAATGGCTGCTACGGCTGCCACCTCATCGCGGAACGAGCACACCTTTTCCTTTTTTAGCGGCCGGTTATCCTTATAGACCCCCATGCGGATATCGGGAATATCCTCTCCAGTCAGCACGGCCAGAACACCGGGCAGTTCCCTAGCTTTGGTTGTATCGATTTTAGCAATTTTGGCATGGGCATACTTGCTGTATAAAATTTTGCCATATAACATCCCCGGCAGTTTTAGATCCTGAATATATCGAACCCGTCCGGTGGCCTTATCGACCGCATCCAGCTTGGGAACTCTTTTGCCAACTGAGCACAAATTCGCCATCAGTTTCACTCCTTAATCTAAATCCGTTTTTAAACTGTATTGGTTATTTTGATTGATCAAATTTAAACTTTCGGCCTCTGGCCACTGGCTGCTCGCTATTTAATTGAACGAATATGATTTAGATGGCCCGGTCATCAAATGCCAATCAGCTGCCAGCAGCAAGAAGCCAGAAGCCAGCAGCGAGTAATTCGAGTTTTTATTCTCCGCGATCCCCCTCGTCAGACTTAAATGCCACTACGTGGGGCTCGTCATCCCCGTGCCCACTGACTGCTTTAATCGAATCGATGATCTGCACGTATCCAGTACAACGGCAAAGATTACCAGCGATCGCTTCTTTGATCTCATCTTCTGAAGCGTTGGGGATTTTGTCCATCAGGGCTTTAGCCGACAATATCATTCCCGGAGAACAAAATCCGCATTGGATGCCTCCGTTTTCCACAAAAGATCTCTGAATGGGGTGCAGGGTCCCATCTGCAGCGGCCAATCCTTCGATGGTGGTTAAGTTTCTGCCATCGATTTCTGCGGCCAGGTAAAGACAGGAATTAATGGCTTGGTCATCTACAATAACCGTACAGGCACCGCATTCACCGCTGCCGCACCCCTCTTTGGTTCCGGTATACCCCAGTTCTTCCCGAATTAGATGTAACAGGGTCCAATGGTCTTGGATGACCATTTTCATCGGATTCCCATTGAACGTAAATGATATTTCTCTTGCCATAAAATCCTCCGGATTTTATTTTAAACTATTATCAAATTTTTTACCGAGTTTCTCTTTGCCAAACGCGAATAATACAACTTCACGCCTGCTTAATGCATCACCTCATGAGGAAATGCGTTTTTGCGGGAGGCGATTTCCGGTTTTTACGCCCGAGTGCTGGTTGCGGACCCATATTTGGGATTACCTGTACAATGTCATGGGCCATCTGCCTGGGCTACTTTGATCCCGAATATGGGGCCGCTGGGTAGATTGTGGTTGAAATCGCCTCCCGCGATAATGCATTTCCGACCAGGCAATCCTCTACTCCCATCACACTCCTTAGACCTCATGACTTCTTTTGATTTTTTTGGGCACGTTCAAGCGCTTTGAGCCCCATGCGTTTAGCCAGCACGCCCACCATTTCACGCCGGTACCAAGCCACACCACGGATACTGTCGCGAACTTTGGACTCCTGGCCGGCAATGCGCCCAGCCTCAGCCAAGCTGCTTTCATGTATGGTTTTGCCCTTCAAGTATTTCTCGGCCCCTAAAGCCCTGAACGGCGTTGGGGCTGCCACCCCGAGGCAGATTCTGGCTTTAGCACAGGTGAGCATATCTTTTTCAAGGCTCAACAAAACGCCCACCCCCAGCATCGGCAGTTCCATGGCTTCGCGCCGGCCGTGTTTTACGTAAGCACTGCCGGTACGCGGCAGCAGGGGTGGAATGACGATCTCGGTCAGTATTTCACCGGCTTCGAGATCGCACTGCCCTGGCCCCAGAAAAAAACGCCTGAGTTCAACCGAACGCTGACCCTTGGTGCCATAAATATGAGCTTTGGCATCCAAAGCGATTAAGGGGATGGCGCCATCGGCTGAGGGGACGGCATTAACCAGATTGCCGCCAATGGTAGCGACATTGCGAATCTGCACCGATCCGATATTTTTGACGGCATCATGGATAATGGGGTATTGATGCTGAATCAGCGGAGATGCTTCAATGGAGCCGTGGGTACAAAAAGCACCAATATATAACTCGCCGCTTTCCTGATTTAAAAAGGGTTGATCCTGACCGATAATGTGTTTTAGCGAAATCAGATATTCCGGAGCCAATTTTCCTTCTTTGATTTTCACCATTACATCCGTGCCCCCGGCGATGTATTTGGCACTTTCGCCATGCGACACATGCAACGATATGGCTTCATCCAGGGTTTTTGGGGTTAGATACTGAAACTGTTTCATACAAACACCTCAAGGGTAACTTTTAAAATTACGACCATAAACAATATGCTTAGCATAACCGAGCTTGTGCAACACAGAATCCACAACCCACAACTGGCTTCTTGCGACTGGTCGAAAACAATCGAGTACGAGAACGAGGACGATATGGCACCTATAAACTTCGTCCTCGTCGTCGTCCTCGTGTTCGTCCTCGTAAACTCAAACAATCATGCATTCGCAACCCGAAACCCGTAATGCGATTTTCATCCCACCTTGAGGACAATGGCAGCGGCCGTGTCACCAGCGGCACATCCCGCAAAAAGCATATAGCCGCCGCCTTTCATGGCTGTCTCCTCGATTCCTTCGATGATCAGGCGGCCGGCAGTCGGCCCCTGCGGGTGGCCGTAAATCAAAGATGAACCATAGTTGTTCATACCATTGACATCAATCCCCAGATTGCTGGCAAGGTGGATATCATTGGCCGCAAATGGATTGTGCGTCTTGATGACGCTGACATCTTTGGCGCCGATATTGGCATTTTCCAATGCCATCTGCACTGACGGAAATACGGCTGCTGCCATGAAGGCCTTTTTCTCGCGCGCATACCCATAAGAAATCACCTGAATTTCTAAGTTTGGATCCGCACTGAGTTCTTTGGCCTTGTCTTGAGTCGTAACGGTGATTCCGCAATTACCGTCAGCCGGATGGGTCTGAGCGCCGAAAGTGTGAACGCCGTCGGGCAGCACCGGTCTCAGTTTGGCCAGACCCTCGGAGGTGGATTCCATGACGCCCTCATCGGCTTCAACCATAACGGTTTTCTTTTTTGACACATTTACCTCCACCGGAAACATGTACCGCTTTTGAAATGCACGGTCATCGGCCAGCGCATCCTGATACTGCTCATAGCGCCGCAATGCCACCGCATCACATTGCTCCCGGGTAATACCGGCTTCGCCCGCCACATTCTCAGCCGTTTTAATCATGGCTTCTCCGGCCCAGGGATCTTTGTTGAAATTGTCCATTAACCAGTCTTCTGAAATGACCTGCCCCCCAGGCCCCATCGGATTGGGCCAGACGGCGTGGGGGCCATTGGAACAGCGATCGGTCATCAGACAAAATGGGGTCTGGTAGAGCCCGGTTTCCACACCCACACTGGCATGATAGATCGCCACTGTTGATGTCGAACAGGCTTGGCTGACGAGCAAACCGGGGACGCCATCAGCTCCCATCAGTGCAGCGGCCCAAGGCCCGCCATAAAATCCGTGTGGCTGGTGAACAGTAATGCCTAAAAAGGCATAATCGAATATTTTGGGATCCCAGCTTTTGTTTTCAAGCCAGCGTTTGGCAGTGGCGGCTCCCAATGTAATTGCATTCTCGTTTGCAAGGGTCCCCTGCCAGCGTGAAAAAGGTGAGCTGTAATACCCACCGTAAGGTATAAATGCTTTCTGCAACATTTCAATTTCCTCCTAGTTGCAATTTCAGCAAGCTGAAATTGCAGTTATTAGTTAATTGTTATTAGTTATTTGCTTGAAATTTTATCTTTATCTTTTTATTCTTTTCCGAATAACGATTAACCAATAACAAATAACGAGCGGTTTTTCGCCCCGTTGGCTAATTGTTATTCGTAAAGAAAAAATATTTTTATCCACTAAATCTAATCTGAACGATTATCAAAAAACCGCTTAGCCTTTCGCTCCGATCGCGGCAAGGAGCAATAATCAACCACATCTACTTCGCAGCTGACCATGATCTTATTTTTAATTTCCGCATGAACTTTCTGGGCCAGTTCCGCCTTAAGTGAAGCCTCATATCCCTCGCAGCATTCCAGTCGGATCGTCATGTAATCCTTACCATCCGCTCTGCGGTCAATGTGCACCTGGTATTCGCAGTTGGCTTCCGGAATGGTGGAAAGAACTTCGTCAACTTGACCAGGATAGATGTTGACCGCCCGAAATATGATCATATCATCAGAGCGCCCCAAAATGCGATCATGCAGCGGCAATATGTTTCCACAAGAGCACGGCTGTTGAATAAAGCGGGTCAAATCCCGCGTGCGATAACGGATTAAGGGCGCCGCTTCCTTGCATAAGGTCGTTACGACCATTTCCCCGATCTCACCGGGCGCCACAGGCTGTAATGTCTGCGGATCCAGAATTTCCAGAATATAAAAATCCGCCCAGTAATGAATGCCTTCATGCTTGGAGCAATCCAAACCAGTACCGGGGCCATAAAGTTCGGTCAGCCCGGTAATGTCAAACATATCTTCCAGACCCAACAGTTGTTTGATTCGGCCGCGCATGGCATCGCTGCTGCGTTCCGAACCGAAAATCATTTTTCTAAGGTGAATCTGATCGCTGAGCTTGCGGCGGTTGATCTCCTCAGCCATCAAAAGCCCCATGGATGCCGTGCAGCACATGACGGTGGACTGCAGATCCACCAAAAATTGACATTGCATATCCACGTTGCCGGGGCCGACCGGCAGCGCCATGGCGCCAAATCTTTCGCATCCCAGCTGAAAGCTGGCGCCTGCCGTCCAGACACCATAGCCGACGGCAATTTGCACCCGGTCCTCCTGAGTCAAGCCGGCCATTTCATAGCAGCGGGCAAAAAAATGGGTCCAATCATCGATATCCTTCTGGGTGTATGCTAAAATTTTGCGCTTGCCGGTGGTGCCGGATGACGCGTGTATTCTCACCACTCTGGATTCAGGAACGGACAGCAGTGGAAAGGGATATCCTTCTCGCAAATCATCGGCGCCTGTAAAGGGCAATTTTTGGATATCATCCAGAGACTGGATATCTTTCGGCTGAATGCCGGCATCATCCAGCCGTCTGCGGTAGAACTCAGATCCCTGGTAAACGTGTTTTACCGTCCACTGCAGGCCTTCTAACTGGTGTTTTTTGAGTGCTTCTGCATCCTTAAATGACGGCATGAAGGTGTTCAGCATTACTTATCTCCGTCAGCCAAAAATTGTTTGTAGGGGCGGGGTTTATCCCCGCCCGATTTAAGGGATATCTCGATAGGGGCGGGGATAAACCCCGCTCCCTACAAATGCTTTATCCACCACGCTTTCGCTGTTCCCGCAATTCCTGCGTTTTCTCCAAATCGACCTTGAGTGTGGCTGGATCGATGATGACGCCATAATCTGCCTCTGCCCGTTCGATACTTACATATTCGTTGCGCACATCCAGTTCCACTGCGTGCGGATCCCTTTCTTGCGGATCCCCATATCCCCCGCCACCGGCGCTGACAAACTGGATCACATCACCAGACTCGCACAATGTCAATCCGCTGGAATCACCGTCCTGATTGTTAACGATAAATTGCGCTTTGTTGGCAGCCGCCCCGTTAAACAGACCACCGGGAGGATATCGGTATCGCCCGGCCTGAATCGCTATGGAAGTTGGCGCCTGCGGGGCGAACGCATCATCAGGCACCCGGATCACAAATTTTCTTCCCAGACCGCCGCGCATCCGACCGGGTCCGCCGGAATCGCACAGCAGGCTGCGCTCTTGCACAATAAGAGGCGTGTCGCTTTCAAAAATTTCAACAGGCGTGTTGGCCCCGTTGGCTGGAAAGATCGCACAATGATGTCCGTCCGTTCGATCGCTAGCACCCATCCCGCCACCCCGAATGATCATCGTCAGCCAGGGATTGCCGTTATAGCGTTTACCGTAAAAGATATTGGTTTGGGCTGGCGTTCCGCCGCTTTCGGCTATAATGTTGTCCGGGGTCGCCTGGGCCAGCGCTTTGAACACCATTTCGGTCATAAAATGACCGATTTGCATGCGAGCAGCCACTGCCGCTGGAAATTTGCAATTAACCACACTGCCCTCTGGTGCCGTCATCTTAACCGGGCGTATGGCACCCTCATTGATCGGGATATCCGGATCAAAGGCACTTTTAACGGCCATAAAAACATAGGCAAAGGTAAAATTGTAAACCACATTGCCGCCCCAATCGACCTGCGGCGATGTCCCTGCAAAATCAATATGGATATCGCTACCCTTGACTTCGACTTTGAGTTTGACATCAATATCTTTTCTCTGGCCGGCACCTTCGATAACGCCTGCATAAGGATAGACACCGTCAGGAATTTTGTTGATGGCCGCCCGCATGCTGGTTTCGGTTCGATCGATAATTTCATCTGCCAGATCATCGAGTGTATCCAGATTTTCATCCTCCAGCATTTCAATAATTTTCTGGGCGCACACATGGTTGGCGGCAACCTGGGAGCGAATATCCCCGTTGACTTCTTCGGGGGTTCTCACATTCCAGCGGATCATATCGAGCACCGCTTCATTCAGAACACCGGCATCATACAGTTTTATGGGCGGTATAAACAAGCCTTCTTCATAAACCTGCCGGTTATCTGAAGCTACCCTGCCACCGATGTCCGAGTGGTGAAAAACACAGGCCGTAAAAGCCACCGGACGATTTTTGTAAAAAATGGGGCTCAGCACGCAGACATCATTCAGATGGCCCGCCAGCAACCAGGGATCGTTGACAATGAAGACATCACCTGGATGGTATTGCTCCAGCGGTACTGAATTGATGATTTTCTTTACCCCCAGTGCCATAGCACCGGCCTGGCCCGGTGTGCAAAAGGTTCCCTGAACCAGTTCCTGGCCCCGGCTGTCGGTAAACATACAGGTATAATCATGAGCATCACGCAATAGACTTGAAAAGGCAGTACGGGCGACCGAGGCATCCGCTTCATCGACGATCGAAATCAGCCGGCGCCACAGAATCTCTAATGTAATTGGATCAAACTTCGATGCCATGTCCTATCTTTCCATTCAATTTAATTATAGCTGTTAAAATCATTTGGGTTTTAAAGTTGCTTCCATTTTTTGACAGGATCTACAGGATTATCTGGATTTTTTATTTTTCCTGTAAATCCTGTCAAAAAAGTATTAGACATTCAGATCAATCCAGACAAAGCCGTGCTCATCGACAGAGGCTTTGGCATCTTCCCCGACGATAATCGTTGATTCTTTTTCTTCGATAATGGCTGGCCCGCTCAATGACGCGCCCGCAAAAAGCTTGAAGCGATCAAAAACGGTAAATGGAATATATTTTTTCTGGGTTAATGAAAATGCCTGGCGCTGGCCTTTGATACAGTCTTCAATGGACGTCGCCGTATTTCGCAATGCCGGTATCCGAAAAGGTCTTTCCGGCAAACTGGCGCGGACTTTAAAGGTCACAAATTCAACCGGGGTTTCCGGATAAGTTCGACCGTATAATTTTTGATAAACTTCATCGAAGCGTTCTCTGATCTGGCCCTTTTCCCACTGATCAAAGGGTCTGGCATCAATGTTCAGGTCGGTTTCAGCGCCCTGCCCCACGAAGCGCATCATCAAAGTGCGTTCAAAAGTAATTTTTTGATGCTTATCGGCCTGCTCAAGAATGGCGGCGCCCTCAGTTTCCAGGGATTTGAATAATTTCTCAATTTGCTCAAAATCGGCATTGTCGAGTGTTTCCCGGTGGCTGCGGGTCAGATCGAAGGCAACCGGTGCCGTGAAAAATCCGAGGGCTGAACCCACACCGGCAAGCGGTGGAACCAGTATGCGGGGGGCACCGATTTTTTTTGCCAGACCGTAAGCATGCACCGGTCCGGCGCCGCCGAATGCAGATATCGTGACGATATTCGGATTACCGCCTTTTTCGGCGATGTGGGTTTTCGCAGCCGCCGCCATGGTCTCGTTGATCAAATCGTGGATGCCGAAAGCAGCCGCCATCACATCGGTCTTTAGCGGTTTGGCCACTTTTTCTTCAATGGCCTTTTCGGCGGTGGTTTTATCCAGCGGCATGGTTCCACCCAGAAAATAATTCGGATCCAAATATCCCAGCATCAAATCGGCATCGGTGACCGTTGGATTTCGACCGCCACGGGCATAACAGGCCGGCCCGGGATCAGCGCCGGCGCTTTCCGGTCCCACTTGCAATAATCCCATTTTGCTCATGTGCGCAATGCTGCCGCCGCCGGCTCCAATCTCCATTAAATCCACCACCGGTACCTGGATGGGCAGACCGCTGCCTTTTTTAAACCGTTGCACGCGGCCAACTTCAAAGGTGGACACCAGCCCGGCCTGACCCTTTTGAATCAAACAGGATTTGGCGGTGGTTCCGCCCATGTCAAAACAAAACATATCCTTAATCTGAAACATTTTACCGTAATGTTGCGAGGCGATCACCGCGGCAGTCGGTCCGGATTCTATGATCCTAACCGGATATTCGCGGGCGGTTTCCACAGACGTAATACCGCCGCTTGAAAGCATGATAAACAGCTTACCTTTGAAGCCGAGGGCTTCCAAACGCGCAGACAGTTTGGCCAGATATTTAGCTGTGATGGGCTTGACATAGGCATTGGTGACGGTGGTACACGTTCGCTCGTATTCGCGAATCTGCGGCAACACCTCGTAAGAGGTCGACAGCGATAATTCGGGGGCATTTTGTTGGACAATCTTTTTGATCTGAATTTCATGGGCCGGGTTCTCATAAGAATTGATCAGACAAACTGCCAGTGATTCGATGCCCGCATCACAGAGCCCGGATAGCACGTCGGCTACCTCAGTAGGATTTAACTTCACCAGAACACGGCCGTCTGCTGCAATGCGCTCGGACACTTCCCGGCGGTATGGTCGTGGCACCAACGGCTGCGGATATTCGGCAAAAATGTCATAGGCATCATAGCGGATCTCACGACCGAGCTCTAGTACGTCCCGAAATCCTTGGGTTGTGATCAGCGCTGTTTTGGCACCCTTGCGCTCTATGATGGCATTAATCACCAAGGTGGTGCCGTGAATAATCTCATCAATATGAGGCATGAATCCCGGCAAACGCTCGAGCAATCCCCGGATGCCCTCTTCCACGGCATCAGAGGGATCAGCCGGTGTTGTCAGGCACTTATTGATCTGGAACTCACCGGTTCCGTCGTTAACCAGCACAAAATCGGTAAAAGTGCCGCCGATGTCACAACCTAACCTATAACAAGCCTTTTCCAACTGGTTTCTCCTATCAGAGAAAGTATTTCAATTTCTTCATAACCATTTAATAGATTTAATTTCGAAATCCGAATATCGAAATTCGAAGCAAATCCAAATATCAAATAACATAAATTTAAAACGCTTAAAATTATATATATATTCAGATAGCTAAATAATTTTATTAATTTAATTGTTAAAGTTTTAAACATTTAAAAATTAGAATTTAGAATTTGTTTCGGATTTAGAGTTTCGTATTTCGTGTTTTAT
>JASFEV010000067.1:0-17853 GCA_050124655.1 Desulfobacterales bacterium | reverse complement strand
GGTTCTGTCATGAAAGGGCGTTGGAATTGGCATCTTTGTTCAAGGTTTTTCAGGTGTCAGCAAGAAAATGGTTTCAGCGTTCAGGTGTCGGGTGTTAGCTAAACCCAGGTTTCAGGTGTCAGTGTTCAGGTGTCAGGGAGCATAAGATTTAAATCTGAAAACTACGAAAACATGCGATCGTTATGGCTACTGATTAGCAAGGGGACGATATTGGCCACCGAAGACCTGACACCTGACACCTGAACACTGAAACCTGCTCTATCTTGTGACGGTTTAAGATAACTCTAAAGTTCCATGCCATTTAATAGCTAATGCACAAATTTGTGCGGTTGCGATATCTGGGTTGCCTGATGTTGTCAAGTTATTTTTAATTGCAAAAGACTGATTGACAAGCAATTTCGGACCCATTAGATTTGTTAACACATTCGCCGATTGGCGATTAAAAATATGAACCATTATACAATTTACATCTGGAACCGATTTTTACGAATCCCTTTGGATCGGTAAAGTTCGAACTGAGTGGAGGTTGCTATGCCGTATGATCCAGAAAAAGATGTGGTCTTAAAAAAGTGGAAGTGTGATGAAACCGGATTGGTAGTGACGATCAATCAATATGGTGATGCTGAGCCAAAAGTTCAAATCGGACCGCGAATTTTATTGAAAAAAGACGGTAGCGAAAGGGCCCCGGTAAAAGCCGGACGGTTGACGATTGAGGACCTGATGTGGCTATATGACATTATCGATGAAGTTAGAGAGGAGCTCTCAAAGTTGGCCTCGCCTCACTGAAGTCACGCGTCACTGGGGGGGCATCACCACGCATTGGAAATATTAAACGTACGCTCCGAAAGGCCAACTTTTGTTATTGGTAATCTGTTATTGGTTATTCGTTTGACAGCTCGTGCATCGGTGCAAAACCAAATAACCAATAACCAATAACAAATAACTGACAGAAAAATCTTTTGCCCTGAGAAGATCCAGCAAACCATTTATTACGGATGATACAATCGGACGAAAAAAAGGGGATTATTTTTCCCAAAAAGGGGAAAAGTTCTCCTGGACTGGGGCCTGTGGCAGTGGTTTCCGGAACGGAGACGGATCTTTTCGCGCTTCGCGAGTTATTTGATTTTGATGCCGACGACTACCAAAAGCTATTTACCAGCCGTCTGTATGGCGCCGACAGATCGGCTCGGGGGACTGCGTTATGCGGTCCGGTGGTCGGTGCTCCCTATGCGGTGATGGTGCTTGAAAATCTGATTGCCTGGGGCGCCGAAAAGATCATTTTTTTGGGCTGGTGCGGTTCCATTTCGCAGCAGGTGAACATCGGCGATATTGTTGTCGTTACATCGGCTCTGATTGATGAAGGCACATCCGGCCACTATTTGCGCAATGAGAAAGGCCAATCATTTCCCTCTGAAGGGCTGACGAACCGTCTTATGGCTGCGTTCAATCAGGCGCAAATAAAGTTCGTTAGCGGAGCGGTCTGGACGACAGATGCGATCTATCGTGAAACGCGACGCAAGGTCGAAACCTATCAGCGCTATAATGCGCTTGCTGTTGAGATGGAAATTTCGGCCCTGTTTACGGTGGCAAAATATCGCGGTGTCGATCTGAGTGCTCTAGCGATTGTTTCGGATGAACTCGCTTCTTTCAAATGGCGTCCCGGTTTTAAAACGAGTGAATTCAAACGCGGTCGACAGGCGGCCTGCAGGGTGATTAAAGACCTATGCCAGCAGATTTAAATCCACAAATCATCGAGAAAACCAAAGAGCTCAGAACGGCGCTGCACCGGCATAATTACCGCTATTATGTGCTGGATGATCCTGAAATTTCGGATGCCGAGTATGATCGCATGCTTCGGGAACTGATGCGGTTGGAAGAAAAATACCCGCAGCTGATGCGCCCTGATTCACCGACGGTTCGGGTCGGTGCTCCGCCGCTCGAAAAATTTGACTCAGTTGCCCACAGCATACCCATGCTGAGTTTGGATAATGGTTTTAATGATGAGGATATTCTGGAATTTGACCAAAGGGTCAGACGAAATCTGGGTGTTTCGAACAACATTATTTACACGGCAGAACCGAAAATGGACGGTGTGGCCGTTGAACTCATTTATGAAAATGGAAAACTGGTCGCGGCTGCCACGCGTGGAGACGGCCAGACCGGCGAGGTGATCACGGCCAATGTCAAAACGATTCAGACCGTACCGCTGGTCATGCAACCAGATCCATCTACCCCTGTTCCGCCCAGATGTGAAATCAGAGGAGAAGTCTTTATCGGGCTGGAAGCCTTCAAACAGCTGAACCAGGAACGCATGCAACAGGAGCAGCCACCCTTTGCCAACCCCCGAAATGCAGCGGCGGGATCCCTACGCCAATTGGATTCAAAAATTACCGCCAGCCGTCCGCTGGAGGTATTCTTTTATGGGATCGGGCTTGTTGAAGGCACGGTCTTTGAATCACACGGTGCACTTCTTGAGGTTTTAAAACGATGGGGTTTCAGGATAAATCCGCTCATTCGTTCCGGTATGACTATTGAGGCGGCTTTGAATTATTACCGGGAGCTGAGTGAAAAACGCCACCAGCTTGCGTATGACATCGATGGCGTTGTGGTGAAAGTCGACAGCATTGCACTGCAGCAGCAATTGGGCGCCACCTCGCGCAGCCCGCGATGGGCCATCGCCTACAAATTTAAAGCCATTCAGGAAACAACCACCATTGAAGCGATCGAGATCCAGGTTGGGCGTACCGGTGCACTAACGCCGGTTGCCCATTTGAAGCCGGTCAACGTTGGCGGCGTCAGGGTGAGTCGGGCCACACTTCACAATCAGGATGAAATCGAAAAAAAAGATGTTCGCATCGGTGATTATGTTCTGGTGCAAAGAGCTGGAGACGTTATCCCGGAAATTGTCAAGGTAATTACATCAAAGCGTGATGGCCATGAAACCGTATTTAAGATGCCCAGCGTATGCCCGGTCTGCAATTCCCGAGTGGTCCGTATGGAAGGGGAGGCGGCTACACGTTGCATCAATTCAAGCTGCTCTGCCCAGGTTAAAGAGCGGATCAAACATTTTGCGTCAAAGGGAGCTTTTGATATAGACGGCCTGGGTGATAAATTGGTTGATCAGCTTGTCGAAAAAGAGCTGTTATCATCGTCTGCCGACATATTTAAGCTGGATGAAACCGTCCTGAGTGAATTGGAGAGAATGGGCGCCAAATCAGCAGCGAATCTGAAAAATGCCATCGACAACGCCAAATCCATCTCTTTTGGTCGTTTTCTTTTTGCCCTGGGGATCCGGCATGTCGGTGAGCACGTGGCGGCGCTGCTGGCCGACCATTTTAGGGAACTGGATTCATTAATGAACAGTTCCCGAGAAGAACTGGAAGTTGTAGAGGGTATCGGCCCCACCGTGGCCGAAAGTATTATCCAATTTTTTGAGCAGAAGCATAATCGGCGTATTATCGAAGAGATCTTGGCCAGTGGTGTAAAATTGAAAGCAGCGGCGACCCCAAAAGCCGGAAAACTCGACGGTCAAAACTTTGTATTGACCGGTAAGCTTGAAAATTATACGCGGGCACAGGCCAAAGCGTTAATTGAAGCCGCCGGCGGTAAGGTCAGCGGATCGGTCAGTGGCAAGACGGACTACGTGGTCGGTGGTGACGCACCGGGATCAAAGCTCGACCGCGCTCGCAAACTGGGGGTGAAAATTATTGATGAGGTGACACTGAAAAAGATGCTGGGATAAACTGGATGGCTATAAAGCCCAGAGGTTGCAGGCTGTCAGGCAGATCTAATGATCGCTTAAGCCTTCCAGCTTCCTGGCATCATCGCTCTAAAGCCAAATATTGGGGAGGTTTATATGGAAAAACAGGTCCGCGCGCATGTCATCATCTCCGGACGTGTTCAGGGCGTTTTTTTTCGGGTGGAAACACAGCGTGCCGCTGAACGGTTTGGCGTCATGGGTTGGGTTCGAAACAAACCGGATGGTACGGTCGAAGCTGTTTTTGAAGGTCAGCAGTCGGCTGTGGATGCCGCCCTCCAATGGTGCCAGGAAGGACCCAATCTGGCGGTCGTTGAAAATGTGGATCTGAAATGGCAGGATTTTACCGGGGAATTTAAGCGCTTTGACATCACCTATTAGAACCCATTTCAAAAACGCATCTAATTGCTCATGGCGGTGTTGCGACCCGGCTCAAAATGCTCACATACTATCGTGTATGCTCCGCTTTTTCGCCGATCCGCGCCTTGCCATGAACCCTTATCTACATTTTTTAAATGGGTTCTACAAATAATTTTAAGCCATTTACGATTAACAAATAACCAATAACAAATAACTCCCAATGGAGTTCTAACTCCAATGGGAAGCCAGAAAAAAACATGCCCTTTGGACAGTTTTGATGCATGCAGCAGCAATGCGAAATGCATTTTTGAAATGGTTTTAATTGAATTACGAAATATTTTTTTAGAAGCTGTCTTAAAAATAGTAGCTTACGTCCAAGGGCAAGGCGCAAACCGATTCGAAAGTGGAGCATACACGATAGTATTCGAGCATTTCGAATCGGTTTGTAACGCAGTCATTGGGCGTTAGATGCATTTTTAAGATAGCTTCTGGAAACAGAACGGGCGATTTATTTAAACAATAAATCGCCCGTTTTTGCTGTGGATTTGTTTAAACGGCGTCTCTGAGTTTTTTGCCGGGTCGGAATTTAACCACGTTGGTCGCCTTAATTTTGATCGGCGCACCGGTTTGCGGATTGCGTCCCTTACGGGCTTTACGGCGAACTTTCTGAAACGTGCCGAAACCGACCAGCGTAACCTTGCCGTTCTTCTTCTTCAATGCTTTGGTCACACCATCCATAAACGAGTTGAGCGCGGCTGCAGCTGCAACCTTTGAAATTTTTGCATCCTTAGCCGCTTTTTCTACCAATTCTGCCTTTGTCATAATGCTTTACCCCCTTCTAGTTTTGTTGATCTTTGGT
This sequence comes from Desulfobacterales bacterium, assembly GCA_050124655.1. Classification (GTDB taxonomy): domain Bacteria; phylum Desulfobacterota; class Desulfobacteria; order Desulfobacterales; family JAHEIW01; genus JAHEIW01. The sequence goes on along the minus strand of JASFEV010000067.1, from coordinate 12,877 downwards.
TATGGTTGATACGAACCGATCGCCTAATTTCCTGATTCCATATAGAAAGATAAAATTGATGTCAACAGAAATCTACATTTTACAACACTTTTTTTGAAATAATCTCCGCTGAACGGCTTCATAACAGGATTTACAGGACAATAAATCTCAAAATTTCACTGAAACCGCATACCTGCGACTTTCTTTTTTTGTTTCAGATCGACGAGCTCTAAATCAGCGCGTTGACAAATTGATCGGCATCAAATTTTTGCAAATCATCAACCTGTTCGCCGATCCCAATATATTTTAAAGGTATTTTCAAGGTATTACATATGCTGATGACAATGCCCCCTTTGGCAGTGCCATCCAGCTTTGTGAGCGCCAAACCTGTAACACCAAGGGCATCATTAAATAATTCGGCCTGCGATATCGCATTTTGACCGGTGGTTGCATCTAAAATGAGCAACACTTCATGGGGTGCACCCGGTATTGTTTTTGAGATGGCACGCTTTATTTTTTTTAATTCCTCCATTAAATTTACTTTGGTGTGCAATCGACCGGCAGTATCAATCAGCACCAAATCGGCTCCGCGGGCTTTGGCAGCTTCAACAGCATCAAAGGCAACCGCCGCCGGATCTGCCATTTCTTTATGCTTGACGAAATCCGCCTGTGCGCGATCAGCCCAGATTTTGAGTTGATCAATCGCAGCAGCTCGGAATGTATCCGCTGCACCAATCAATACTTTTTTCCCGGACTGATTTGCGCGGGCTGCCAGTTTCCCGATGGTTGTGGTTTTGCCGGTCCCATTCACCCCCACCACCATGATGACCTGAGGTACTTCCAGCGGTTTTTCCGGTTCCATTGTCTGGGGCGCAAGAATGGACAGAATTTCGGCCTTGAGCAAAGACTTCACTTCATCGACACCAGAAATTTTCGATTTTGCGATCTTTTCCACAAGCATCAGCGCTGTTTGAACCCCAATATCCGATGTAATCAACAGTTCTTCAAGCTCTTCAAGGAGATCGTCATCGATTTTTTGTTTATGTGAAAAGATATTATCAAAACCACTGGAAAACGTTTTACGGGTCTTCGATAGCCGGTCCTTCAACCGCTGAAAATATCCCCCCGATGGCTCGGCCGCTGACTGCAGGTCACCGTCTTCAGCGTTCTTTTCCGGCAATTCTGATGATGAATTTTCAGTGTCGGTCTTATTTTTTTTGGATTTGCGAAAAATCATTTTTTACAATTCACCTCGAAGACCATAAAGCTGAATTCAACGCGGATAAGATCAATCTGAATGCTATTTGATTTTAAAGAAGGTGGATGTCGGGCACATGAGTTTAGTTGGAGGAGTGCGCCGCCTCAAAATTCACGGAGACAATCTTTGATATTCCTTTTTCTTCCATGGTAATTCCGAATAAAGTATCGGCAAATTCCATGCTGCGCTTATTGTGTGTGATCATAACGATTTGTGATTTTTCTCCGATAATTTTAAGGAGATCATTAAACCGGTATACATTTGCATCGTCCAACGGGGCATCAATTTCATCCAGCAGACAGAAAGCGGTTGGCTTGATCAGAAAGATCGAAAATATAAAGGCGATAGCGGCCATGGCTTTTTCACCACCAGAAAGGAGGCTCAAACGGGTTAGCTTTTTGCCCGGTGGATGGATCATAAATTCCACACCGGTCTCCAGAGGAGAATTGGGCTCTTTTAAGATGAGCTTGGCCAAACCACCGCCAAACAGCTTGGGAAAGACCTCATTTAATTTTTCATTGATGAGATCAAAGGTTTCCAGAAAACGTTTTTGGGTGATTTTATTAATTTTCTTAATGACCTTGTGTAAATCTCCAATGGCACGTTCCAGATCATCGCGCTGCTCTTTAAGAAACTCAAAACGATCCTTTAACTGCTCATATTCTCGAATGGCGCCTAAATTAACATCAACGATTCTATCTATTTTATTTTGAACGGTCGCCAGTTCTGTTTCCAATTGTTCAATGGGTTTTTCCTGTGTCAGCTCGAGTGCCTCTGAATCCTGATTAAAATCGGCTTTAATGACCGCAAACGCTGCCCGGTATTTTTCTTCCAGACGGCTGACAACATTATCTTTCTTAATTTTACGCTCGGATTGTTCCAACTCCAGCAGCCTGAGTTTTTCAATCACCTGTTCACGTTCACTTTTAATTTGTGAAATTTTGTTATCGCTGTCTTGAAGTTGCTCGTCGATAATGCGGTAATGCGCCTCATTGCTTTTCAGTGACTGATCAAGGGACTCCATGTTTTTGTACATTTCAGAGAGTTTTTGATCAAAATCGACGATTTGTTGCTTGGCGTTTTCTTTCTTCTGTTGTTTGGCGTGGATTTCCTGTTCAAGCTGTGCAAGTCTGTTCAAGCTGTCGTTATGAAATTCGTTTAAGCGCCGTGAACTGCTGTTGGCATTTTCCAATTTTGCATTCAACGCCGTCAGCTGCAATTGCAGATCCACGACCTTCTGCTGGTATTGTTCCAGTTCAGCTGAGACGGTATTGATGGAGGCTGAAACATTGGAAACTTTATGTTGCGCCGCCTCAACTTCAGCCGACAGGTTTGCCAGGGCCGAATTATACTTGGTCATTTCGGCATCGACATCGCTGGCTTCACCCTTCAGCTGTTCTTTTTCCAAAGCGATGATTTCAAGATGACGCTCGGCACTTTTGAGTTCTTCTGTAACGCGCACCAGTTCTTTTTCGGCCTCGATTTCGGTTTTGACGGCGTTATTTTTTTGCTCTGTTAATTTTTGAAGCTGAATCTCAAGCTGGCGGGCCTCCGACTCCAATCTGCTTTGATCCGAGTGAGCCTCTTTGAGTTTCTGGTCTATTTTGTTGGCCTGGCGACTGAGGGCTTTGAGCTCCTGTTTTTTGACCAGAATGCCGTTTAACTTGTCTTTGCTGCCGCCGACCAGAAAACCCTGCGGCGAGATAACATCACCATTTTTGGTGACAATTGTCTTTAGGGTACCGTTGCGATTATACATCTGGATGGCTTCAGTCATGTTCTCTGTAAAGACAACATGGCCGAGCAGGGCCCTGACAATCGCTTCATATCCTGGCTTTACACTGATCTGGTCTAACAGCAGCGACCCGGAGACGGGAGTATCCGTCTGCAGATTATCGACTGGTTTCACAGTGGAAAGCGGTATGAATCCGCTACGGCCGGCTTTACGGGTCTGTAAAAAATCGATGGCCTCGAGACCCGCATCCTGGTCTTCAACGATAATATACTGGAGCGCATCACCCAGAACCGCTTCTACAGCAGCCTCAAAGCTCGGTTTGGCTTCGATGATATCCGCCATAAGTCCGATAATTTTTTGGGTAACGTTTGAGCCAACGGCAGCTTCATCAGCATTGCGGGGCTTCATGATCGCTTTGACGCCGTCGCGATACCACTCAAAATCATCGGCCATTTTCTTGAGGGTATTTAAATTGGACTTGACCGTGTTGCGTTCCAGCTCAAGTGTCCGGGTCTCCTTTACCTGCTCGGCAAGGGCGCTGTTTTTTTGCACCAACTGCTTGCCGGCAGAAGTAATCTGTGCTTCTATATTGCGGATATCGCCTTTTATTGTCGTCACCTGTTTGCGGGCGGTTTCTTCCTGCTTGCGGACCGCGTGCATTTTTTTCTGGGCCTGGGTTTCGTCTGCGTCAACCTGGGCCAGGCGTTTTTGCAGGCTTTCTTTATTATGGATGGTGGTCTGATAGATGTTTTTGTATTGCGCCTCGCGGGCGATGAGATCCATTAAACGGGATTTGTTGGTTTCCTCATCTTGGTTGAGCGCGGCTAATTTTTCGGCGATGGCTTCGCTGGCCGTTTTTTCTGCTTTGATCTGTTTTTCTTTGGCACTAGTTTCTGCTCGCAATTCAGCCGTTTCTCTTTTGACCTGTTCGATTTCAGCAAGCATTTCCTGGTTTTTTTCTATTAAATCAGAGCGGACGGCTGACAGCTCGGCGGATTCTTGCGCGAGCCTTTTGACTTCGCTGCGCAAATGAACCCGATCGTTTTCGGTGCGGTCGATACTGCGCTGGGTCTCGTACTGATTTGATTTTTGTTCGGATATTTCCTGATTTTTTTGCCAACGTTTGAGCTTGATTTCTTCAACTGAGGCATCCAGTTTTTTAAGCTCGGTGGTATGGCTGATATCCACATCCTGCAGTTCGCGCAGCAAGGCGTCGGTTTCCTGGATCTGACGCTCGTATTCTTCGTAGTAATGCAGGCCAAGACATGTCTCGATGGCTTTGATTTGGATTCGATAACTGTTGTAAATCTCGGCTTTGCGGGCCTGTCGCTTCAGGCTGGCCATTTGGCGTTTAATTTCAAGGATAATGTCGGTAACGCGCAGAAGATTATTTTTAGTAGTCTCGATTTTGCGCAGGGCTTCGGTCTTGCGGTTTTTATAACGGGTAACACCAGCAGCTTCTTCGATAAAGAAACGAAGCTCTTCCGGGCTGGCATCGGTAATGGCGCCGATGCGACCCTGCTGAATAACAGCGTAAGATTTTGAGCCCAGTCCACTGCCCCAGAAGACATTGTGAATATCTTTCAAGCGGCACGGTTGTTTGTTTAAAAAATAAGCGCTTTCCCCGGAGCGATAGAGGCGGCGGGTGAGGTTGATTTCGGTAAAGTCTTTTAACTCTTCAGGGCTGTCGCCATTATCGTTTGCTAACGTTAGGGAGACTTCGGCCATATTGAGCGGCGGCTTGCCGTTGGCCCCCGAAAAGATGACATCTTCCATCGTTTTGCCGCGCAATTGCTTCACACTTTGTTCTCCCATAACCCATCTCAATGCGTCAATAATGTTGCTCTTGCCGCAACCGTTGGGGCCGACCACCGCGGAGATGCCCTCTGGAAAAGCGATTCCCGCTTTATCATGAAAGGATTTGAATCCCGTGATTTCAAGTTTTTTTAATTTCATATATTCAGATCTCCCCAGATCATTTTGTCCGCTATGCAAATCATTTTTTGATGCTCAGGTTTTTGAGTGCAGACGGGTGCTGTTTTAAAAAAAGCCTCTGATTTGCTGGCCGAATCTATTTCGGGCAAATTTTGGCTTCCAAAAAGATGGGAATACGATTCTAATTATACTGGCAAATCATATCAGGATGTGGGCCGCTTGTAAAGAAAAAACACAACTTAAGGTATAATTTTAATGGTTTGGGCACAAGATATGGTGGGTAAGCATAGGGCAAAGAGCATAGCGTTTCATTCTATATTTTTTGCACTTTGCACTTTGCGTTTACAAGATCTGACTCAAAAATAACTTAGTGCGCTCATGGGTCGGATTTTTAAAAAAATGCTCGGGGGTACCCACTTCAACAATGGCGCCTTCGTCCATGAAGATCACGCTGTCAGCCACTTCACGGGCAAATCCCATTTCATGGGTAACGCACACCATGGTCATGCCCTCTTTGGCCAGGGTTTTCATAACATCCAGCACTTCACCGATCATCTCTGGATCCAGGGCTGAGGTCGGTTCGTCAAACAACATGACCTTGGGGTCCATGGCCAGAGCGCGCGCAATGGCCACCCGCTGCTGCTGGCCGCCGGACAAATTGTCCGGATAGGCGCCGGCTTTGTCGTGAATACCGACCTTTTTGAGCAAAAAATCGGTTTTCTCCCTGGCGTCTGTTGTCGAGCGTTTGCGGACGACTTTCTGGGCCAGGGTAATATTATCAAACACCGATTTATGCGGGAATAGATTAAAGGACTGAAAAACCATGCCCACTTCGGCCCGCAGTTTGTTGATATTTGTTTTGGGATGCAACACATCAACGCCGTCGATAAAAATGTGGCCGGAGTCGGCCTTCTCCAGACGATTGAGGCATCTGAGAAGCGTGCTTTTGCCGGATCCGGAGGGCCCGCAGACCACCACCACCTCCCCGGCTTCGATTTTGGTCGACACATCCACCAGGGCTTTGACCTCATGGGGCACATGAAAGGTTTTATTGACATTTTGGGCTTCAATCACGAGATGGCCATCCTTCTTTCTAGATGTTGAACGAGCATGGATAAGGTAAATGTTAAGACCAGATACAGTACCGCACATACCATAAAAATTTCGAATGGTTGCAAACTGGCCGTAACGGCCTCCCGGGCTGCTTTGGTCAATTCGCGAATCGCAATGATACCCAGCAGCGAAGAATCCTTAATCAGGCTGATGAACTGACCCGCCAGGGGGGGCAAAATTCGGCGCAACGCCTGAGGCATAATGATGTAGCGCATGGCCTGAGCGTAACTCATGCCCAGAGAGCGAGCGGCTTCCATCTGGCCGCGATGAATGGATTGGATGCCCGCCCGCACGATCTCGGTGACATAGGCGCCCGCAAAACAGGCCAGCGACGCCACTCCGTACCACCAGGCTGGAATCCGCCCCAATCCATAAGCCGCCAGCAACTCATTTATGACGGTGCCGAAAATAAAGTACCAGATCAGGATCTGTACCAGCAAGGGTGAGCCCCGAATGACTTCCACATAGACCATGGTCGTCCATTTAAGTGCCGGGTTTCCGGAAATACGCGTCAGACCGCCGATGATACCGATAATGACCCCGAAAATGGTTGCCAGAATACTGATCTTAAGCGTAATCCAAAGGCCCACGATCAGAAGGCCGGGTTTCCATTGGGTGAAGGATCCGAGCATATCACCAATGGATATGATCTCGCCTTCATCGACATTGACACCGGCAGCCGGGACTTCAACTGAAAACGACTCGCCCTCACCCTTGACCGTAATGGTGGCGGTGTCGCCTTCTTTGGTGATAGATGCAACCTCGCCATCGATCTCAGAGCTCATCTCGATTGTGTCTTCGTAGACAAAATATATCGGCACGCGGTGCCAGCGCCAGACGTATTCGATTTTCTGGGTGGCATAATAAAACAGACCGATAACAATCACCGCAAACACACAGAAGACGCCCACCCAGAAGTAGTATGATTGCGGCCGAGCAGCCGTTCGCTGATTACTTGATGTTTTCATGGTATGTAAGAGTTCTCTGGAAGGTTATGAGTGAGGACCTGCCCGTTTGAAACCGAACAAATCCGAAGTGCTCAATTCTGAATCGCGCATCTACAAAAAGGCCGGCCAGCTCCCCTGGGGAACGGCCGGCCCTCTTATGAAACCAGCGTACAGAAAGGTCGATATGAGCTAATTATTCCAGCTCTTTTTTCCAGTCTGATCCGATAATCCACTTCTGATAGAGCCTGTCATAGAAGCCGTCGCCTTTGGTCTGTCTCAAGAAATTATTGAGCCAGTTGAGAAAATCCGGATCCCCTTTGTTAATGGCCCAGGCCAGGGGTTCAAAGGTGAAGGGTTCATCCAAAAAGACCGTCTTGCCCTGGCCCTGGCTGCCGTACAGAAAGCCGCAGTAGGGCAAATCATATACGAGTGCATCGGCCTTGCCGTTGATGACTTCCAGGCCGGCTTCGGCTTCGGATTGAAATGATTTGTAAGTGGCTTTGGGTATGTATTTCTTAATGGCCTGCTCGCCGGTGGTGCCCAGACGGGAGGTCAGGATATACTTGGGGTCGTTGAGATCTTTATACGATTTAACCTTGCCCTCATGCTTTTTATTGAGCAGGATGGTCTGGCCAACAACGATGTAGGGCTCGGCAAAATTGATCTTCAGGTTTCTTTCCTGCGTGATGGTCATACCCCCCATGATGATATCGAATTTGTCGGTCATCAGGGCCGGGATGATGCCGTCCCATTCGGTGTTGACCGGCACGAATTTAACGCCCATCTCTTTGGCCATTCGGCGGGCAAAATCCATATCAAAGCCGATGAAATTTCCCTTTTTATCGGTCATTTCAAACGGAACGTAGCCGGACTCAAAGCCGACGCGCAGCTCACCCCTTTTGAGGATTTTTTCAATCGTCGATTTTTTAGCCAGCTCGATGTCGGCGCCAAGCACCGATGTACTGAAAGCAAATCCGATGGTAAACAGCGCCACAACACTCAAAATCAATACTTTTTTCATACCATACCTCCTTATTGGGTTAATAATTTACCTTTAGGGCATTGAATGGCTTGTGATGCTGCCCTTTATCATTATCATTGACGTCGGTTTTTTAGTTTAGGATTGGGCCGTTGTACTTCGAGATGCTATGGGTATAAACGATGCTTACTTATCACAATCATTGTAAATGGCAAGTCGTTTTTTATAATTGAGTTCTGTTAATCACAGCCATTCAACCATTAAACGGGATTCAAGCAGCCGAATGCTGAATAGTTCTGTTTTGCAGAACCCGTATCATCGAAAATGCTCCGTTTTTGTAAATAATATTGACACCCTATGATGAGGTTGGGTAAAACACGACGGTGACGACGTCAACCATGAATTGAACCCAACCCATCTATTTTTACGGAGAACTCCATGTCATCAAAAAAGCGAATTGAAATTGGCGAGCTCTTAAAGCATCCGAAAGTACGCAAAGTCACCGACAATGTAAATGCTGCACTGCAGGAAAGAAGACGATATTCGCCGCCGGTCTGCAAGGCATTATCCAAGAAATATTCACGTTTGCAGCCAACGGATGATTTTCATTTCACAGTGGATAAAGAAGCACAAAAGCAGCTGCCCGACATTATCCACAATACGGTTCAAAAAATCCAAGGCCTCAGCACGGCTGATGCGGCCGTGGAAAAAACATATCAGCAAAAACGAAACATCGGCATTGTCTTTTCCGGAGGACCGGCCCCGGGCGGACACAACGTGATTGCCGGTCTGTATGATGCCGCCCAAAAAGCCAACCCAAAATCGAGGGTTTACGGATTTTTAATTGGCCCTGACGGTATCATTGAAAACGAAGCGCTTGAACTCAACGATGATCTGGTAGATGCCTATCGCAATCTGGGTGGTTTTACCATGATCAAAACGGGTCGGACCAAAATCGATACCCCGAAAAAGATGGCGCTGTGCCGGGAGACGTGTAGAAAACTGGATTTAGATGCCCTGGTGATCGTGGGTGGAGATGATTCCAACACCAACGCTGCCTTTTTAGCCCAGGAAATGTACACCGACGGGGTTCAAGTAATTGGTGTTCCCAAGACCATTGATGGTGATATCCAGGTCCGAGACGACAACGGCAGGGTCCTTTGCGCCATGTCGTTTGGGTTTCACACCGCCGCACGGGCATTTTCCAATTCCATCAGCAATTTGTGCACCGACAGCAGCTCCGATGTAAAATACTGGCACATCTGTAAAGTCATGGGCCGGGTAGCCAGCCACCTGGCACTGGAAGTGGCTTTGCAAACCCATGCCAACATGACCCTCATTGGTGAAGATCTGGCCGATTATGTAGACCAGCGGCGGCTTGAAAAGGCTCGCAAAGAGGGCAGGGTCGATTATCATGCCTATGGGATCACCCTGCGTCATCTTTCGCGGGTCATTTGCGACGGAATCGTAAAGCGTTCTGCCAAAGGCAAAAACTACGGTGTCATTGTCATACCTGAGGGCGTTTTGGAGTTCATCAACGAAATTCAGGTTTTCATCATTAAATTAAATACTATTATTGCTGAGCACAACCAAACCCGCGACCAGGATTTTCATTCTACCTTTCCGCTCCTGGAAGACAAGCTGGAGTATTTGCGGCGTCTGGCCCAGCGATCCAGGGAAGATTCGTCATTTACACTTTGGAATACCCGTGATGATGATTTGTTTAACGATATTCCGGCCTTTTTTCAGGAAGGTCTCTTAATGGAAAGGGACAGCCACGGCAATTTTCCGTTTTCGCAGGTCGAAACCGAAAAAGTCTTAATGGATTTGGTTAAAGATTATCTGAACATTTTAAAGGAAGAAGGCCGATACCGCCTTGGCATTCATAAAAGGTACTTCTGCAAAATCCTGAAACGTGCCGATCTGGATCCGGATGCATTGGGTCCGTTGCTATTTGAAGATTATAAGCAGGCCGACATTTTGCTGCGAAAATCTGCGATCATATCGCTAAAAACATTGAAGCAAGCGCTGGTCGACGGGCAAATGCTCAAGGCAGACCAGGAAATTCCGGCGGCGATCGAAGACATTTTTAAAAAATCGGTTCCGTCCTTCAAGACCCAGAATCATTTTTATGGATATGACGGCCGGGGGAATGATCCGACGCGCTTTGATTGTATTTATACCTATAATCTGGGCTTGACTGTATTCAGCCTGATTGCTAACGGGGCCACGGGCCAGATGGCCGCCATTCGAAATCTGGAGCAGGATTTCACCAAGTGGGAACCGATTGGTATTCCGATTGCACCGCTGATGCATCTTGAAGAGCGTAAAGGCCGTTTGGCGCTTGTGCTGGAAAAGAGTATCGTCGATGTGCGTTCAGCCGCCTTTCAGGTCGTCAAGGCCAATCGTGAAAAATGGCTGGCAGCGGACTCAGCAGGCGACCATTTCAGGATACCGGGCCCGATAAGGTTTACGGGAAAAAGCGAGGAAGATCGACCCATCACGCTCGAATTAAATGCACTGGCGGATCAAGAAGATTAATCTGAGATCGAGCGCATACATTTCATTTTATATCCATTTGTTGATTGCACTTTGGAGTCAGTTTGCGCTAAGATATGAACATTGTGAAAGGTCAGCTAAGCAAACAAATCAGCATCGCCACGCACATCATTGACGGATCGTACAACAAAAAACCGTTGCCCTGGGTATTCGTTTTGAGGAGATGTCGCCTCAGATGAGCGGCTTGCTGATGGTGTTTGCGAATTGACTGGAAACTGGCGAGTCATAGCTGGCATAGCGGGTTGTTGCCAGCGTCCGGTATTTAATAAATTTGAGCGATTGACTGAAAATAGAACTTATTTGCGATTAGGGATAAATTGGATTTTTGATCAACTGTTGCAGCTGGCTAATAATCATATTCGTACTCTAGTTTAGATAGTTGCTCTTCATCTATGATTCCCAATTCCACGAGCAAATCGCCGATACCTGCTTCGCGCAAGTAGTCTATTTCCATGATGTTTGCTGGCTTTTTCTCTTTTAGGCTAAAAAAGGTGTAATGCAGGTGCAGCGAGGTTTTCTTTAAAAGATGGACATCTTTGCCATGAAAAATGATATGATGATCCATGATGAAATATGCGATAGCAGCCAGGATAGCAATAAGGATATATTGTTTAATTCTTGCATTCATTATATGGTCTTGTGGTATTGATTTCAGAATTGCTGCGTTCGATCTTATGGCCTATAGCTATAACTCTATCAAATCGAGCCTGACACGTCAATATTGGACGGCTTTTAGAGATACAACTATATGAAAAAATTAAAAAAACTTTTGGGTAATCGGGTCGATATGGCCGATTACATGGTTTTGACGGCGATATTTCTGGGGGCTTTATACTGGGCGCTGGAATCCCTGCTCAACGTTTTTTCACCGGAGGAAATTAGTTTCTATCAGGAAATCTTCGGTTCCAATATCGGTTATGTTTGGCAACGGCTGATCGTATTCTGCTTATTTTTGATTTTTGGCTCCCACGTACAATTTACCATCAATGAACGCAACAGAGCCCTGGAGGCCTTAAAAGAAAGTGAGGAAAAATATCGAACGATTCTGGAAAATATCGAAGAGGGTTATTATGAGATCGACTTTGAAGGGTATTTCACCTTTGTTAATGATTCGATGAGTAAAATTCTGGGTGTTCCCAAAATAGATCTGCGGTTTATGAACTTCTGGGAGTTTATGGATGAAGATAAAGCCGGATTCATTTATGAGACGTTTTTAGAATGCCGCCGCAGCGGCAGACCGGTTAAGGCCTTTGACTGTGAATTTAAGATAGAGGGGGCGACATTATTCATTGAAGCCTCGGCCTCTTTACTGCGTGATACAAAGGGGCTTCCCATCGGATATCGAGGCATGTTGCGGGACCGCACCGAGAAAAAGAAAATGGAAATGGATTTATTGGAATCCTATCGGAAAGTACATGAAGCCCGCAGCGCCACCATCCTGGGTCTTGCCAAGCTCGCCGAATATCGAGACGAGGGTACCGGTACCCATCTGGAAAGAATTCGAGAGTATGCCAGAATTCTTGCAGTTCAATTGTCTCAGAATCCCAAATTCAATGATCGGGTCGATCAGCAATATATTGAAGATATTTATCAATCTTCGATTTTACACGATATTGGAAAAGTCGGTACACCGGATGCGCTTTTGCTTAAACCCGGGGAACTGAACGATGAAGAATTTACGATCATCAAACGCCACACGATTATGGGGGGCAATGCGCTCAAGGCAATCGAATCGCAGATTGAGGGAAAATCCTTTCTGGCTATGGGTAAGGAAATTGCCTATAACCACCACGAGAAATGGGATGGCTCCGGTTACCCGCGCGGGCTAAAGGCCGAAGCCATTCCTTTATCTGCGCGCATCATTGCCGTAGCAGATGTGTACGATGCCTTAACGACCAAACGATTCTATAAAGAGGCTTATTCACACGAAAAAGCCAAAACGATGGTCATCCGCTTAAAAGGCAAACACTTCGATCCCGATATCGTAGAGGCTTTTATCGCCATTGAGGCCGAATTTAACCGTGTGCGCAAAGAAAAGCTCAAAGAGGAAACGGCGATACCGCATCAGCAGTTGCAGGCTGCTAATTAGAAGCTGAGCTCAAATATGCATCTGACATGCATTGGTTGCGGCCGGTGCCTGCTTGTCCGCCTCTTTTGGATTGGCCCGTACGCCGGTTAAAAAACTGACAATCACTTCTCCCGCCAAAATATATCTGCGCTTTTAACCTTGAAATCCGCGGTTCAACAACCAACATGTGTGTTTATCATGTAAAACGAATCCCCGCAGTTTAGCCAAATTCAAGACATCATTCGAAAATCCATTCAAGTATCCTTCCCAACCTGCCGATATATAGGCCAGATTTCGGATGAAT
>JASFEV010000066.1:0-18026 GCA_050124655.1 Desulfobacterales bacterium | reverse complement strand
TGGCGGGATCGATATGATATGTTTCAGCGATGGCCCGGGTCAAGTCATAACCGCCGGCATCCGGATAGCGGTGCAGGTCATCTAGTGCTTGCCGGATGGCTTCGACAGCCATAGGAGAAGGACCCAGTGGATTCTCATTAGAGGCCAGTTTGATCGATTTTTCGATTCCATATTCCCGCTGCACCGCCTCGATCGGCTTACCGGGCACGTATGGCTTAATGGCTAAAATGTAGTCGGGAATATTGAGCTTCATTTTCGATATATAACCCCATCTTCAAAGACTTATATATGTTGGGGTTTAAGATATCATCCAAAAAAAGAACACGAAATCACGAAAAAAATAAAAGCACGAAATTTTTTTACTCTTTGTGTTTTCACCATTTCGCGCTTTCGTGGTAAATAATAATTATCGCGTATTACTGAATTGCCATTGCGGCTTCTTTACCCGCATCAAGCGCTTTCATATTCAGCGGAATCAATTTTTCTTTTCTAGCAAATTTTGCTTTCACCGATTGCCGCAACAGTTCAAAATCGACCAGCTGGCTGCGACTGACGAATGCTGCCAGTGCAATGATATTAGCAGTTTTGACATTTCCCAGCTCTTTGGCGATTTCGATGATAGGGACCTTGATAACATCCACATCCTCCCGTCCGGCATCTATGGATATCATGGAGCTGTTGATAAAGATCGTGCCCCCGGGTTTCACAGCCGGGGCAAATTTTTCAAGAGAAGGCCGATTCATGGCCACCAGATGCTTCGGATTCCGAATAATCGGAGAACCAATGGGCCGGTCGCTGGTCACCACTGTGCAATAAGCAGTACCACCCCGCATTTCCGGACCGTAGGACGGGATCCAGACGACTTCATAGCCCTGTTGCATGGCGGCTTCGGCCAGAATCTGACCCATCAGCATGATTCCCTGGCCGCCGAATCCGGCAAATTGGACTTCATCTTGCATGGTATTTCCCTCCCTGTAGCAAGCATTGGGCAGCAAGCCGTCACCACCTGAAGTGACCCATGCGTATAAAACTTAACGCACTGCACACATCATGCCTGCTGTCATTTCTTATTGCCAACGGCTTGCCGATTACTGCATATTGTCCTGTGTTGTCGCCTCACTGGATTCCTCAGGGGTTTTAAACACACCCAGCGAATAATACGGAAGCATCTTTTCTTTAGCCCATTTAATAGCGTCCAATGGGGTCATGCCCCAATTGGTCGGACAGGTGCTGACCAATTCGACAAAACTAAAACAGGTGTTTTCAATTTGATAACTGAACGCTTGTTTGATCGCTTTTTTGGCCTTGTTGATATACTTGGGGCTTAACAATGTCTGGCGCGTAATGTAAGCCGGGGTTTGAAGCGCCGCCAACATTTCGGACATTTTTACCGGCATGCCGGTATCCAGCACTTTGCGACCAAACGGTGATGTGGTTGTCCGCTGATCCGGCATGGTGGTCGGTGCCATCTGACCACCGGTCATGCCATAAACGGCGTTATTGATGAAGATAACCGTAAATTTTTCGCCGCGATTGGCGGCATGCACAATCTCACTCATCCCGATGCTCGCCAGATCCCCGTCACCCTGATAGGTAAATACAACCAGATCAGGCCGAACACGCTTGATACCGGTTGCCATGGCCGGTGCCCGACCATGGGCGGCCTCCTGAAAGTCAAAAGTGTAATAATTATACATCAACACCGCACATCCCACCGGTGCGATACCGACGGTCTTACCGCGGACGCCCAGCTCATCGATGACTTCGGCAACAAGTCGATGGGCAACCCCGTGGGTACATCCCGGGCAATAATGCGTAATCGTTTCGGCCAGGGCCTCGGGTTTCTGAAATGTTTTTCCCATTTACTTACTCCTATTTTCAGTCAATCGGTTGAATGGTTAACTGGTTAATTCGTTTGATAGAAAAAGGACCGATGGTTAAACCTTAAATTTATACAACCAATCGACCATTTAACTATTTGACCAATTTACGAATCTCATCCATGACCTCTTCAGGTGTGGGAACCTCACCGCCGCATTTGCCGTACCAATGCACGGGCCGCTGGCCGGTGACGCTGCGTTCCACATCTTCCACCATTTGCCCCATGCACATTTCCACGCACAACACCGCCCGGCAGCTTTTTTTGCCGGCTGCATCATGGATGGCGTCTTTGGGAAACGGAAAAAGCGTCTGGGGCCGAATCATTCCGACGTCAATACCTTCTTCTTTCAAATTGTCGATGGCAGTTCGGCATACACGGCTCATGGTGCCGTAACTAACTATGAGGACGCTGTAACCTTCATCCGCATGATATGCTTCATAGCGCACCTCTTCCCGTTCCATTCGGTCATACTTGGCCCGCAGCATCAAATTGTGGGAATTGAGTTCCTCTGGATCCAGATAAAGCGTTTTAACCAGGTTACGCTCGGTGCTATTGCGGGTCGCCATGCCGTTGGTGGCCCATTCATCTTTGTTTGAAGGTTTGGCTTTGAGTGCTTCGGGAAATTCGACCGGTTCCATCATCTGACCGATGAGTCCGTCTCCCAAGATCATGACCGGATTGCGGTATTTTTCAGCCAGCGCAAATGCGCTCATCATCATTTCAACAGCTTCCTGAACACTGGCCGGTGCCATCACCAGCAGCTTGTAATCACCATGCCCGCCCCCTTTGACCGATTGCATATAATCGGCCTGGGAAGGCAGAATACCCCCCAATCCCGGCCCGCCGCGCATGATGTTAACAAACACCGCCGGGCACTGAGCAGCTGTAATGTAACTGATGCCTTCACCCATCAGGCTGATGCCTGGGCTGGAAGAAGTGGTAAAAACGCGCTCGCCGCAAGCAGCCGCACCAAAGATCATGTATGATACTGCCACTTCACTCTCTCCCTGTAAAAACACACCGCCCTCCTCAGGTAGCCGGCGTGAGAGATATTCAGCAACTTCCGATTGCGGCGTGATTGGATAGGCAAAATAATTTAAACAACCCGCTCGGATAGCAGCCTCTCCAATGGCCTCATTGCCTTTCATTAAGACTTTTCCCATGGTTTATGTTCCTCCGATATATTGATCCTGAGCTTTGCACGAGCCGGAGGCTTTCATATGCAAGGCATTTCAGGACGGAGCTATAGTGATCTATGCTTCGTCCTGAATAACGCCGCAGATGGAAGCCTCCGGCTCGCCCAAGGGGTGAAAATTAATGAGATGAAATGATTTTTATCCGGCAAAACCATATCGGTAATCTTTTTTATAGTCATCGTTTATTACACCTGCCTTTATTTACAGTTATCTTAACTTCTCATTAATTTTCATGCAAAGCTCAGGATTTGGCTGTCGCCTCTTGCTCAATTTCGCAGATGGTTATGGCCACATCCGGACACATGGTGCAACACAAGGCACAAAAAATGCAATCTTCAGGGCGCGCTTGATAAGCCGGAAAATATCCTTTTGCGTTTACCTTGGTGGATATCTCTAAAACATTTTTGGGGCATACGGTCACACACAGTCCACACCCCTTGCAGCGATTGTTATCAACAGAATGTTCATAGGCCATAAGTAAAAACTCCAATCATCATATTTTCAAAAATCGTGTAATTTGTGCGCCAGCTGATGCCCAAAATTAGCGATGATGCTTTCACCGCGCTATCATAGCGCTGAAATGATTAAATCGCAAGCATCACCCGGATGCGCCCGCTTGGTCGAGCAGAGCGGGTTTTTGCCAGGGTGGAACCAGTTGCCGGTCGATCGGCAGCACCGGACATGTAAAGCGGTCCATATCGATGGACGGCATGAGCGCCCGGCGGACGGTAATAAATTCGAGCGCCAACCCGCTATGGCTGGCCAACTCCTTTACAAAGCGGTAACCGTCGTAGATATCCTCGGGGTCGGTTTCATCGATGAGATTCGCATTGCCGATAATCCCGTTGACTGTCAGCTTGGAGGCCCTCTCAATGTCATGCCGGATTTTCAGACACCCTTCGAGGGTCTCGGTAAACGGTCTTAGCGGATTGACAACCTGTAAAACCCGCAGTGATTTTCCCTTAAATTGATCTTCAAGAGTCGCCAATACGGTTGCGCCGACATCATCACCGCCGACATCCAGTATCGTTAATTGAGTGGATTGGCGGATCGCCCCGGCGACCTCAGGGCTTACAATCGGAAGATCGGCCTGCAGATATTGCTCCGGCGGCAAAACGACATCTATCCCTAAATGGGTAAGTGGCCCTTTGGCCTCGCGTGTGCGAAAATAGGGATTCACCACATCTAGATCTGCGATCCGGACGTCTTTGCCGGCGCGTTTATGGTAAACCGCCAGATTGATCGCTACTTCGGTTTTACCACTGCCGTAATTGCCGACGATAATGACCACACCTTTTAGGTCGATTTTCATTCGTCCACCGCTCAACTACCGAATAAAGCATCAAAAACTCGATTCTATTGTATATTGTAATGGTTATGCGGGTTTTGTCATTTGGACCGGATGCGTCTTGCGTTGAAGCATCACTGCCAAAGATCCAAGCATGGGTTCGAGCAACAAACTAAAAAATAGCCTGACTTTGTAAGAATTATTCCCTGTAATGTCAAGCTTTTTCACTTGATTGGTTATTGGTTATTGGTTAATAGTTTATTAATATGGCATAACGCCCCAGCATATAATATATCATCTATTTCATTTCTAATAACTATGAACCGCTAACTGATAACAAAGAGGGAGCGCCTTTTGGCAACTGTTCAAACCGGATTGGAATGCTTTTTAAAATCGCCGCCAAAATGGGCTGTAAATGCCCGTATGGGACTTTTATGTAATCCCGCTTCAGTGGATCGCAGGTTCAATCACGCCCGATGGCTTCTCCAGAAGCGCTTTCCAGACCAACTGACAGCATTGTATTCTCCACAACATGGTTTTTTTGCTGAAAAACAGGATAACATGATCGAATCTGCGGATGGCCTTGATCCGGTTTTGAATCTACCGATTTTCAGCCTTTATGGAAAAACCCGCGTTCCCACCAAAGCCATGCTTGATCCTATCGATGTGCTTCTGGTCGATCTGCAGGATGTCGGCACCCGTGTCTACACCTTTATGTACACTCTATCATACTGCCTTGAAGCAGCTAAAGCGCTGCATAAAAAAGTGGTGGTACTCGACCGACCCAATCCAATCAACGGTCACACGGTTGAAGGCAATTGTCTGGATTCAGAATACCGTTCATTTGTGGGCCGGTACGCGCTGCCCATGCGACATGCGCTCACCCTGGGGGAGTTGGCCCGGTTGTTTAATGAACACTTTGAAATCGGCTGTGATCTTGAGACCATTCCGATGAAGGGCTGGCAACGGTCGATGTTTTTCAGGCAAACCGGACTTCCATGGGTAGCACCCTCCCCCAATCTGCCCAGTCCTGTTTCAGCCATGGTATATCCAGGGCAGGTTCTTTGGGAGGGTACCAATGTCTCCGAAGGCCGCGGAACCACCCTGCCCTTTGAGCTGTTTGGCGCGCCATATATAGACGTTGCCAAGATCGTTGCCGCCATCGGCAATGAATCGAGTCCGGGTATTATCCTCAGGCCGGTTGTTTTTGAACCCACTGCAAATAAATGGCAGGCACAACCCTGCCAAGGTTTTCAGATTCATATCACCGACCCAAAACAGTATCGACCCTATGAGACCAGCTTACGCTTGCTACAGGCGGTCATCCGGCACCACAATGAAGTTTTCGAATGGAAGCAGCCGCCATATGAATATGAGACCCACAAGCTGCCCATTGATTTGATCATCGGAGATCGCAAAATACGCCAACGACTTGAAAACATGGAACCGATCGATACCATCGTAGAATCCTGGCAAACCGGCCTCAATGCGTTTAAAAAGATCAGTCGGCAGTTTCACCTGTATCAATGAAGAGAGGTACAACACTATAGCTTCTGGCTTCTCGCTTCTTGCTGCTGGCAAAAACCTGGAGCCAGTGACCAATAGCCAGCGGCCAGGAGCTCAATATTTAGGTTGCGGGTTATGAAAGGTATGATTTTTCGAGGACGAGCACGAGGACGACGACGAGGACGAAGATTTTGCTTGCCCTCATCGTACACGTACACGTACTCGTCCTCGGTTGTTCTCTGATTTTGCACCATTATATCAAGGGTGTGTGTCTCTGCACCGATGCAAAAAACAGCTGCCAGTCGCCAAGAACAAGATGCCATCAGCCAGGGGCCAAATGATAACTGCTAACCTTTGTGGAAGAACACAGATTACGTGGAGAAAAAATTGGAAGCGGATGACATAGAATGGAAGCGCAAGCGCTTTAAAAAAAACAAGGTCTGGCTGGCTGTTGATCGATCCGGAAGACCGCTCGAGCAAAACGGTAAGGTGTTGATCAAATATCAGTTGGACCAGACGCATGAATACTGGGTCCGTAAGGACAATGTTTACCCGTTGGACAGCAAGCCGCCTGAAACGCTGCCACATCCACACAAATTGCCGGTGGATGAAGGCATCGATCCGGCAGGAATCCAAATTTTCACAGACGGCGCTTCGGCCGGAAATCCAGGGCCGTCGGGAATTGGTGTTCTCTTGCGCTTTGGCAACCACGAAAAGGAAATTTCAGAATATATTGGCACGGCAACCAACAATATTGCTGAACTCAAAGCGATCCAGGCGGGATTGCAAGCCTTGAAAAATACGACGCTCCCGGTAAGGATCTATACAGACAGCCGATACGCGTATGGCGTTTTGGTACTGGGTTGGAAAGCCAAGGCCAACAATGAGCTGATTGAATCGATTAAGAAAACGATGAGGAAATTTATAGATATAAGGATTTTCAAAGTAAAAGGCCACGCCGGCCATCAAGAAAACGAGCGCGCGGATTTTTTGGCGACATCTGCGATCAAGCAGCACACTGCGAAATGAAGCATCTTCCCCATAATCCGGGCACTGATTTAATCCAAAGTGATGGTGCCTTTTGGGTCACCCACGGCATTCGATTACGATAAGGCGGGTTTTCTCTGGCCAGATCCAGATAAGTCGGTTTTGGAATCTCAGAACTAACAGAGCCCGACGTGTCCATCTGCCGGGCCCTGACAAATTTGTACCCAGATACACCTAATCCTTTTTGAGTGTTTTGATCTCCTCCTTGAGTTCATCAATTTCTTGTTTATATTTTTCGACATCCTCACTTTCACTAATTTCAGAGGGGACTTCAGCAGTATCATCCGGGTTCCACGAATCTTTAAGTTCATCAAAACCGAGGTAGATAGCCAGTGCGCCACCCAGCAATAGTATCGCAGGAATGATTCCGGCCAGAACCATCAAAAATTGTCCCCACCAGATGACAAGACCAATAAGGCCTAGTGCCGCTGCAATCGCGCCACCAATTAAAGTTTTCATGTTCGAATTTACCTCCTTTCACGCAAAGCTTGATATCGATTCTATTGATGAAATTGCTTCAAAAAAATATTATTAATATGATTCGCTTAAGGCGTCAAACAAAATTTAGTTAGAAACAATATTTTTGATTGATTAGCAGCAGCGAAAACCGGGAAGAAATATTTGAGAATTTTATTGGAATTTTGTAAACTATAAATATCATAAGCCGTTTATTTTCACAAGTTTATTTTATGTTTTGCCACTAGGGCACATCAATAAAATATTGCAAAGCACCAATTATTTTGTTAATTTTAAGTGTTATTGACCACGCGCATAGTTAAAAAATACGTAAATACTCAAACGAACTCCAACTTTCAATCCTCTAAAATCCAAGTAGAACAAGCCGGTCTTCATACTGATTAGATCACCGCTTTATCTTATCTGAAATCGAGGGCAGCAGGTGATGGCAACGAATAAAGGTTAGGCTAATGGCAGCAAAAAAGGGGCACATATCGAGCAATTGGAAAAACAGGCTGCTCGATGGCACGCACAACCATTACAGCTGCTACTTACCGGACTCGCTTGGCAAAGTTGCCTCATTGCTTCTGCGCTTGTTTTATTCCGGCATCAAAACGGATAAAGAACAAACCGCGGTGTTGCGTCAAATTAAAGATGATGCAATTATCGTCTACGCCACCAAATCTAAAAGCTATTTCGAATATCTGTTTTATTACATCCGTTACCAAAGAGACAAATTGCCGTATCCACAGGTCGGATTTGATTATCAAGTCTATTTCTGGCAGCCGTTTTCGCGCCTGATAAAAATATGCTTTGCCCACCTTGACTTCCTTTTTCACCGGCGCACATTTCCCAGTCCCTATAAAAGCGGGTTTATCGGTCAGACCCTGCTCAAAAACAAGGCCGGCATGCTGTCCCTGGTGGGTAAGAAAGGATTTTACCGGCGTTTTGTCAAGGCCAAGACCGACCCGATTCAATATTTGATTGAATTGCAAAAAACAACCCAGCGACCGATATACATCGTTCCGCAACTAGTGTTCTTCAGTAAAAATCCGCATCGATCGATACCCACCCTGACCGATATATTTTTCGGACCCGAAGACAATCCCGGTAAAATTCGTCGATTGTTTACGTTGTTTAAAAATCCCGGCAAAGTCTTCGTTGAGGTATCCGAACCGGTGAACTTGCAACAATACCTGCAAGATGAGTCGATTCGCAGCCAGCCGATTGAATATCAATCGCTCATGCTGCGGCGCAATTTATTGGTCCAGCTCAATCGTCACCGTCAGAGTATAACCGGACCGATGCTCAAAACCAATTTGGAATTAAAGGAAAGCATCCTGACCAGCCAACGGTTCCAAGAATTCATGGATACCTATTCGAAAAATCGCAATATCCCGATTCATGAAGTCCGCAAAAAGGCGGATGGTTACATCGACGAAATTGCTGCCGGCTACAATCCGGCCTACATCAAATTTTTTTCAGCCATCGTCGGGTGGATCCTTCGCTCCATGTTCGACGGTGTGGCAGTCAATAATAATGCCCTGGGTAAAGTCAAACGTCTGGCTTTAAAAGGACCGCTTGTCCTCATTCCGTGCCACAAAAGCCATATCGATTACCTGATCCTGTCTTATCTGTTATATCATAATAACATGCCGGTTCCTTTGGTTGCCGCCGGAAAAAATCTGTCATTTTGGCCCATGGGACCGTTGTTTCGCAGCGGTGGTGCCTTTTTCATCCGTCGCAGTTTTCGCGGCGCCGTATTGTATTCAAAAGTATTTGCCGAATATATTCATAAGCTGCTGCAGGAAGGATATAACATCGAACAATTCATCGAAGGTGGCCGCAGCCGGACCGGCAAATTATTGATGCCTAAATTGGGCCTGCTTTCCATCATCCTCAATGCCTTTAAAAACGGTGCCTGCGAGGATATGATCATCGTGCCGATTTACATCGGTTACGACAGAGTTTTGGAGGAAAAGTCGTATTTGCAGGAACTGGAGGGCGGTAAAAAAGAACCGGAAACACTCAAAGGCGTTATCAAGGCCAGAAAATTTTTAGCAAGGCGTTATGGCAAAATCTACATCCAATTTAGTGATCCTTTATCCATGAATGAATTGCTGGACAACTTGGGTACCCCCTTGAACCAGATGAAACCCAAGGAACAAAATGCCCTGTGCCGTAATCTGGGTTACCGGATCATCAACGCCATCAATCAGTCCGCTGTTGTTACCGCCTATGGATTGGTCGCCAGTGCAATTTTAAACTGCGACCGGGAGCGATTCTCCTATGATCAAATCATGTCCATTGTTGAAACCTACATCAGACATCTGGACACTCAGGATGCCAAATTAGCCGATACGCTTATTTTGGATCAAGTGCATGCAGTCGAACAGGCCTTGGATGCATTTGTACAACGCAAATTCATCGAGCCGGTTTCAAAGGACAAGAGCATTCCACATCATGAACGGAACTATCTGGTCAACGCCGCCAAACGCCCCTCGCTGGAATATTATAAAAACAATTGTATTGCTTTTTTTATTCCGGCAGCTTTTACCGCTCTGTCCATTTTAGAAAAAGACGCTTTTCAATTCTCGGCGGCCGAACTGCACGCCGATTACCGCTTTTTGCAAAACTTTTTTAAATTCGAGTTTGCTTACGATTTAGACCAATCACCTGAATTTAAGGTGCGTAAAAGCATTAAGGCCTTTATTGACGATGCCATCTTGATGCCCCATCAAACCATACCCGACACCTATAATGTAACCTCATCAGGCTTCCGGAAACTAAGACTTTTTTCTATTTTTCTGAAAACATACTTTGAATCATACTGGATCGTTTTAAGCTTTCTGCAGAACAATTCTAAAAACTCAATAAAAGCCAAAGATCGCCTCAAAAAAATCCTAAGCAACGGAAACCGTATGTATAAGCGGCATGAAATCGTTTTGCCGGAAGCGCTATCCAAGGTCAGCTTCCAAAATGCAGTTGATTATTTTGCCAGCAAAGGGGTCAAGGGATCCGACGATTCTGAAGAGATTAAATTCTACGCGGAAGCCATTCAAAAGTCCTTAAAGGCACTTCAATAGTCTGTGATTGAACAATCAGGGAACAATTCGGTATGGCGTCTGGAAATATGAAAGCACTGATCCTGGCAGCGGGACTGGGAACGCGCCTGCGCCCCTATACGGACCATACGCCTAAAGCGCTCTTTACTGTCGCGGGTAAAACCCTTCTGGATATTACTATTGCCAAACTGATTGAAGCGGGTTGTTCGGCAATTATCATCAATACCCATCATTTGCACGAACAAATTGAACAGTTCGTCGCCCGGCAAACGTATGCCGTTCCGATCCAGACACGGTATGAACCGACTATACTCGGGACCGGTGGTGCCATTAAAAACGTCAGCGATTTTTGGAACGATAAACCTTTTATGGTGGTTAACGCCGATATCGTATCAACCATTGATTTCAGGGCGGTTTACGATTTCCACTGCCAACATTCATATCTGGCAACTCTTGTGCTGGCAGATGATCCCGAATTTAACACTGTTTCCTGCGATCGCGCCGGTTTTGTTACCGGATTTTACCAAGGACCGGCGGATGACGATCAAATGACCCTACCGGCGCTTACATTTACGGGCATTCAGGTGCTCAATCCGGCCGTACTTGACTATATTGAAAGCCCCATGCCTGCAAGCAGCATTGATGCTTACAGCCGCATGATCGCAGCCGGTAAAAAAATAAAAGCGTATATCGCCGAAGATGTTTATTGGCAAGACATTGGTACCGCCGAGCGATACAAGTCGGCTGTACTTGAAACCATGGCACCCCGCGTGTTTGAGCGCGTCTTTCCGGACGGGACCTTTGCCCCCCTCAAACGGCAGCGAATCAAAGGCGACGGGTCCGACCGGCAGTGGTTTCGCTTAGCGCAAAATCAAAATTCGATGATTCTGGCAGATCACGGCATAAAAGCGAAAAGCCACACAGATGCGGCGGATGCATTTTTTAACATCGGCCAGCACCTTTTCAACAAAGGCCTGCCGGTGCCACAAATCTACGACGGTGATACCCTATCCGGCTATGTGTTTGTCGAGGATGTAGGGAATCTTGACCTGCAGACAGCCGTGCATCAGGCTGGAAATTTCGAAAAAGTCTTCGATCTTTATCAATCCGCAATCGATGGGCTCATCAAATTTTCAGCAGACGGTGCTGATCAGTTCAATTCGACCTGGTGTTACCAGACATCCCGCTACGACAAATCGCTGATTTTAAAAAACGAATGCCGATATTTTGTTGACGCCTTTTTAAATAATTACCTCGGCTTACATTATCATTATGCAGATTTTAAGGCCGAATTCGAATTTCTGGCTGAAAATGCGCTGCAGCACGCCGTGCAGGGCCTGATGCATCGGGATTTTCAGTCACGAAATATCATGATTAAAAATGACCGCCTGTATTTTATTGATTTTCAGGGCGCTCGCACAGGGCCGCTGCAATATGATCTGGCATCGCTGCTTATTGATCCCTACGTTGATTTGCCGCCGGATATCCAATCCCGGCTACTTGAATACTGTCTGGTTCAATTGGCAGAGCGAATGACGGTCACGGCTGACGAATTTCGCCGATGCTATCGATTTTGCTGCCTGACACGCAACCTTCAGATACTGGGCGCTTTTGGGTTTTTAACCCGCGTCAAACAAAAATCCCATTTTGAAAAATACATTCCGACTGCCATTCGAACGCTCACAAACAACCTCAAAAAGAGCCACCACAAGACCTTGCCCGGACTGTGTCATCTTATGGATTCACTCAACGGCCCCATAGCAGCTATTGAAAAAAACAAAGTTTGATGAGATAAGAATGTCTAAAGGAGAAAACAATGAGTCCCATCAAAGTAATGGTAAATGGCATTCCCGGTAATATGGCCGTTAATGTGGCCCGGCATATTTTCGCCGATGAGCGCTTTGCGCTTGTGCCCTTTTCTCTGACCGGTCCTGAAATCCAAGCGTCCGAGCACACACTTGAATCAATTGCCATTCGTTTGCTGCAGCCGAAAATTGGGCCTGGGGAGATTGAGGCGATCATTCAAGCGCAAGGCCCTTTTATCAGCGTTGACTATACGCATCCATCAGCGGTCAACGACAATGCCGCGTTCTATTGCCAACACCAGCTACCGTTTGTCATGGGCACCACCGGTGGCGATCGCGAGAGACTGGAAAAAACCGTGCAGTCATCGGCGATTGCGGCTGTGATTGCGCCCAATATGGCCAAACAGATAGTCGGATTTCAAGCCATGATGGCCTATGCCGCCCAAAACTTTCCGGATTTGTTTGACGGCTATTCTCTGGAGATAAAAGAAAGCCACCAGAAAGGAAAGGCAGACACCAGCGGCACCGCCAAGGCCATGGTCCGATATTTTAATCAAATGGGTTTGGATTTTGCCGAAGATCAGATCGTAAAGGAACGGGAACCCGACATCCAAGCGACTCGCTGGGGGATACCGCAAGAATATCTGACCGGCCATGGATGGCACACCTATACCCTGACATCCGCCGATCAAACCGTCCGCTTTGAATTCTCGCACAATGTCAATGGCCGTGACGTTTATGCCATAGGCACATTGGATGCCGTCGGCTATTTGAACGCGAGAGTTGGCGACGGCGCCGCCGGGATCGTCTACACGATGATAGATGTTTTGCAAAACCGATCGTAGTCGACACCTCAGGTTCGACATGGAAAGAATACAGACTTTACTAGAATCCATCTCAAAAATGCATCTGACCCGCCTGCGGCGGACAAGCGCCCAAGGGTCCGCCAATATTTGTGGCGGATTGCGATTCGGTTTAAAATGCTCATCCGCCAGAAAGTGTGGCGGACTCCGCTTTTAAACCGAATCGACGCCTCACCCGTGAACGTGATCGACTATTTTTGAGATGGGTTTTTGTTCTTAAAAGGCAGGGTCAATTCAGGGCTTTACACCAAGATCTGCGCTATCATGCTCTCGTCAGGCAAGTATTCAGCTTAATTGATTGAGCGTTTCAAATTCTAAAAACGAAAAGCTTATAAGCTCTATGGTTGGCCGGTTTAGCCCGTTGAGCCGGTTGAGCCCGTATTTTAAAAAAACGCATCATATTTTCGCTTCCGGGCAACGGGCAAACGGGAAACGGGCTCAACCATAAACCTTGGATGCATTTTTAAGATAGCTTTTAGTTGTTGGCAATGATGTTGCGGGCCTTTTCCAACGCCTCTTCCAGCTTTGCGGGCTGGGTACCGCCGGCCTGGGCCATGTCCGACCGCCCACCTCCGCCGCCTCCGACGATCGGTGCAATTTGCTTTATGATATTGCCGGCATGAAACCGATCGGTAAGATCTTTGGTGACCCCCACGATCAAAAACGCTTTTGGCCCCTTTGCACTTCCCATTACAACGATACCCGACTTGATCTTTTCTTTGAGTCGGTCAGCCAGCTCTCTGAGCGCTGCTGGATTATCCACCGCCACTTGCTGGATTAAAACATTGGTATCGTTGATCGATTGAACGGCATCGCCGCCGATTTGGGCCGAGTCCGATGCGATTTGTGCTTTAAGCCGGTCGATTTCTTTTTCAAGCGCTTTATGATCAACCAGCATCTTTTTAAGCTTTGATGGCAACGCCTCCGGTTTTTCTTTAACCAGATGAGCGCTATCCTCCAGCAAATTGGCTGTCTTTTGAATGTATTGAAGGGCACCATCTCCGGTCAATGCTTCAATTCGTCTAACCCCGGAGGCGATACTGGATTCACTCACAATTTTGAAAAGTCCGATATCGCCGGTTTTGGCGGTATGCGTGCCACCGCAAAGTTCTTTGCTGAAATCAGACAATGAAACCACCCGCACGCGATCGCCGTATTTTTCTTCAAAAAGCGCCGTAGCCCCTGATTTAAAAGCGTCTTCAGCTTCCATTTCCTCGGTATGCGTGGGAACATTCTCGCGGATGCGCTGGTTCACAAGGGTTTCGATTTCAGACAGCGTCGCACGATCCACCGGGGAAAAATGCGTAAAATCAAAGCGCAATCGATCCGGCGCAACCAATGAGCCGGCCTGTTTGACATGCTCACCCAGAACTTTGCGCAAGACCGCATGCAGGATGTGGGTGGCAGTGTGGTTTAGTGCGGTTGCCGCGCGTTTAGCCCCATCAACCCGCAGGGTGATTTTCTGGCCTTTTTTAATCTTACCGGATGTGACCTTACCCCGGTGAATCACGATTCCGGTGGGATCTTTGAGCGTATCGGTCACCGCCATTTCAAAATTTTTGGTGGTAATTTTCCCGCTGTCACCGACCTGGCCGCCGGCTTCAGCATAAAAGGGCGTTTCTTCGCTGACCAGTTCAATCGTCTGGCCGGCTGAGGCTTCAGAGATATTAGTGCCATCATGCACCAGAAGCTTCACCTTAGATTCGGCCGTAAGGGAATCGTAACCGTGGAATTGCGGTTTGAATCCCTGAGCGGATAGATTTTTATAAGCTTCTCCAAGAGTTGTAAAAGTGGCAACCGTACGAGAGCGAGCACGCTGCTCATCCATAAAGCGGTCAAATCCCGCCATATCAAGGCGCATGTTCTCATCGCGAACAACATCGCGCACGATATCAACCGGAAAGCCGTAGGTGTCATAAAGCTTAAAAATGACATCGCCGGGCACCTGGGTGTCACCTTTGGCCTTGATTTCAGAAAGCGTGTCGTTTAACAGTCGCAAACCGGTATCCAGGGTTTCTAAAAAGCGAATCTCTTCATTTTCAATAATATTGGTGATAAAGGCTGCCGCTTCGGCAAGTTCGGGATAGGCCGGTTTCATCACATTAAACACCACCCCTGCGGTTTTATGAAGAAACGGCCGCTTCAGGCCAATGTTGCGGCCATACCGAATCGCCCGGCGCAAAATGCGACGCAAGACATAGCCCCGTCCCTCATTGGACGGCATAATGCCGTCGCCGATCAGAAAGGCCGCTGCGCGGCTGTGGTCCGCGATAACCTTCATGGCCACATCGGTTGAATCTGATTCGCCGAATCGCCTTTCAGAAAGGCGCTCAGCCTCTGCGATGATGGGCCGGATCAGGTCCGTATCAAAATTGGTGGGCACATCCTGAATGATCGAAACGATACGCTCAAGTCCCAGACCGGTGTCAATGCTGGGCTTGGGCAGGGGTGTCATCTTACCGGACGCATCCCGATTAAATTGCATAAATACCAAATTCCAGATTTCAAGATAACGATCGCACTCACAGCCCACGGCGCATTCGGGTTTGCCGCATCCATATTTCTCACCACGGTCTAATAGAATCTCGGAACAGGGGCCGCAGGGACCCGTATCACCCATGGACCAGAAATTGTCCTCTTCGCCAAATCTGACAACCCGCTCATCGGGCAGACCGATATTTTTGCGCCAAAGCTCGTAAGCTTCATCATCATCCAGGTAAATGGAGCCGTAAAGTTTATCGGCTGGCAGGCCATAGCCGTTGGTTAACAGGTCCCAAGCAAACTCAATAGCGCCTTCTTTAAAATAGTCTCCAAAGGAGAAATTGCCCAGCATCTCAAAAAAGGTATGATGCCGGGCCGTGTAACCGACATTTTCCAGATCGTTATGCTTACCGCCGGCACGCACGCATTTTTGAGAAGTGGTTGCGCGCACGTAATCTCTTTTGTCTTCCCCTAGAAAGACACGTTTAAATTGCACCATGCCGGCATTGATGAACAAAAGCGTCGGGTCATCCTGGGGAACCAAAGATGAGCTGCGAACAATCCGATGATGGTGTTTTTCAAAATATTGTAAAAATTGGGTGCGAATCTCATTCCCAGTCATAAATATCTCCAATTTAGGCCTTTGCACCTTTTCTCTGTTCTGTTTCTTCTTCTGTGGCATCGGATGTTTTGGCAGCGGCGAGTCCCAGTGATCCTCTGACTTTAACAGACATGGCGGCAAACAGATCGGGGTTTTCCTTTAAAAACCGTTTAACATTTTCGCGACCCTGCCCGATGCGCTCGCCGTCATATGAGTACCAGGACCCGCTTTTTTCGACAATGCCGGTTTCAACACCCACGTCGATTAAATCACCGTATTTTGAAATACCCTCGCCATAGACAATGTCAAATTCGGCATCGGTAAACGGGGGCGCCATTTTGTTTTTAACCACCCGAACCCGCGTGCGATTTCCGATAACCTCCTGTCCGTCCTTGATCGCGCCGATGCGTCGGATATCCAGGCGGACGGAAGAATAAAATTTGAGGGCATTGCCGCCGGTTGTGGTCTCCGGATTGCCGAACATCACGCCTATTTTCATCCGAATCTGATTGATAAAAATAATGGATGTCATGGTTTTGCTGATCGTACCAGTGAGCTTCCGCATAGCCTGTGACATCAACCGCGCTTGCAGCCCCATGTGGGAGTCTCCCATCTCGCCTTCAATTTCCGCACGCGGCACCAACGCGGCCACTGAATCAATAACAATTACATCAATGGCACCGCTTCTGACCAGCATATCTGCGATTTCAAGTGCCTGTTCACCGGTGTCCGGCTGGGCCACAAGCAGATCGTCGCAATTGACGCCCAGTTTTTTGGCATACACCACATCAAGGGCATGTTCAGCGTCGATAAACGCGGCGATGCCATCATTTTTCTGCGCTTCAGCAACGGCATGCAGGGCAAGGGTGGTTTTGCCGGATGCCTCAGGTCCGTAAATCTCGATCACCCTTCCCCGGGGTAAGCCACCGATGCCGAGTGCTTTGTCCAGGGCAAGCGAACTAGTGGAGATGACCGGCACATCTGCGACCGGACGGCTCCCCAATTTCATGATGGATCCCTTGCCGAACTGGCGCTCAACCTGGGACATAGCCGTTTCCAATGCTTTTTCTTTATCCGGTGAAATCGTCATAAAGCCCTCCTCCTGGCTTGATGCAAATTGCCAACGACAGCAAATTGAGAACTGAATAATGAATATTCAATCGAAGATATTCATTCCAAGGTCACCTGCTGCACCCTGGAATAGACCGCTCCACTCGACTGCAACTGGCTTTTGAACAAAATGATCTGGTTGACCTCAAAGCTGCCGGCTTCAAAATTTCCTAAGTCATCCAGCGCTGTCTGCAGGCGATGAGCAGCAATTTTTCCTTTCACACGGCCCAGGGTCAAATGGCCTTTAAACGGGCGGGATTCTCTGGGGAAACCCACATCCGCCAATTGTGCTTCAAGCGCCCGTTGCAAGTTTTTCAAGCGGTCCAACTGTCCCCCGATGCCGACCCATACGACCCTCGGCCGTCGGGCATTCGGGAATACACCCATACCGCTGGGGGCCAGTGCCAAAGCGGCAAAACCTTTTGCGGCCTGGTTCATAGCGCCGACCACTGCATCCGACTGAGCCACATCGATGTTGCCCAAAAATTTCAGCGTCAGGTGGATGCTTTGCGGCCGCACCCATTTTATGCGAAATCCATAGGATTTAAGCTTTTGCTGAGCCCCTGCAAGCGAAGACCGCACGCTATCTGGCAAATCAATGGCAACAAAGGCGCGAAATGTTTCGGTCATAACAAATCAGGTATTTGATATTGGGTATTGGACTTTGCCATTACCAAGACAATTCATCTTATCTCAGTTGGTCACCAATAACTAATAACAAATAAC
>JASFEV010000065.1:0-18062 GCA_050124655.1 Desulfobacterales bacterium | reverse complement strand
CAAAATACAACAAATAAGTAACCTAATAAAAAAGTAAATTGGTTTTAAAACACACAGATTTTGTCCGATACTTAGGAATATAATTTTTAAAACCAAAACTGCTTTGTAAAGCGTTAGGTTTTGTTTGAGAGTAAGGCACAAACCGCTTCAAAAGCGGAGCGTACACGATAGTACGCGAGTATTTTGAAGCGGTTTGTAACGCGACTCTCGAGCAAAAGATAGCCTTTACAAAGCAGTTTTAGGCTTTGCGTTGGATTTTCGGATTCAGTTCCTCGCGCAGCCAATCCGCAAACAAATTAATACCGATCACCAGCAGAATCAGCGCCGCCCCCGGAAAAACAATCATCCACCACATGCCGGCATAGATGTAGTTTTTGCCGATGGAGATCATCATGCCCAAAGATGGCTCGGTCAGCGGGACCCCCACGCCTAAAAAACTCAAAGTGGCTTCGAGCATAATCACCACCGCCAGATCGATGGCCAGAACCACAAAGATCGGTGGAATGGCATTGGGCAACAGGTGGCGCGTTAGCAGCCTGAAATCACCGGCGCCGGTGGATTTGGCGGCCATAATGTAGGCATTTTCTTTGACTTCCAGCACGCTGCCGCGCATGGTGCGGGCATAGCGCACCCAACCCGCAATGCAGATGGCCAGAATGACAATAAAGATGCTGCCGCCGCCGGAAATCCCCAGAAATAAAAAGGCCAGCAGGGTGGTTGAAAAGGAAAACAGGGTGTCGGCCAAACGCATGGTAATCGCATCAATCCAGCCCCCATAATATCCGGCCAAAAGCCCCATTATCACACCGAAGGTCCCGGCTATCAGAACGACACTGAAGCCCACGATTAAAGAGGTGCGACAGCCGTAAATGATGGTGCTGAATATATCGCGCCCCTGGTCATCGGTACCCAAAACAAACGGCGCAGTTCCTTCTTTCATCCAAATCGGCGGGGTCAGAAAATGCTCCAGGGTTAAGGTTTCCAGGTCATAAGGATTCTGGGGCGTAATCCAGGGCGCCAGTAAAGCCGCCATAGCGAACAATACCAGAATGAAACATCCCACAATGGCAGAGGGATCATGCAAAAAGCTGTTGAGCATTCTGGATTTGATGCGTCGTTTACTCATAGCGAATCTTGGGGTTGATGACCGCGTACAAAATATCTACAAGGATGTTCATGGTTATGATGACCACGGCCGCCAGCATGATATAGGTCACAATCACGGGTTGATCGTTTTCGCGGATGGAGGTCAGCAATAAATTGCCCATGCCGGGCCATTGAAAAATGGTTTCGGTAATAATCGAAAATGCAATCAGCTCGCCGAATTGCAATCCGGTGATGGTGATCACCGGAATCAGGGCGTTGCGCAGGGCATGCTTGAAAATCACTTTGCGGGGTGGTAGGCCCTTGGCCCAGGCGGTTTTAATGTATTCTTCAGTCAACACTTCGCGCATCCCAGCCCGGGTCAGCCGTAGAAGCACCGCCAGTTGATACATGGCCAGTGTCAGGGCCGGCAGAATCAGGTGACTGATACCGTCGAGATTTAAAAACCCGGTGCGCCAAAAACCCAGTTGGGTAGTTTCACCGCGCCCGAAAGGCGGCAATATCCCCAGATAAACCGCAAAAGCCATGATCAACAAGATACCCATCAAAAAAGTGGGAATTGAAATGCCCCCCAGCGATCCAGCCATGATCAGCCGGTTGCGCACTGCGTAAGGCTTCAGAGCAACCAAGACCCCCAAAGCCACACCGATTACAAAAGACAATACGACGGCAGTCGTTGCCAGTTCAAAGGTGGCCGGAAAGCGCTCCAGAATCAGCCCCAGGGCCGGCACGCGGGTCACATAGGAAATACCGAAATTGCCCTGAGCTACATTGGCCAAAAACCGGACGTACTGGACGATCATGGGCTTATCCAGACCCAGGCTGCGCCTCACTTCCTCAATTTCCTGCATGGTGGCATATCGCCCCGCGAGCGTGATAACCGGGTCCCCCATAAATCGAAAAACGATAAAACATAAAAGGGACGCCACCAGCAGGACGACAATTCCCTGAATCAGTCTGCGAGCGATGTAGGTGACCATGGCAGTAAATAAAGTTTAAACGGGTTCAATTACAGAAAGTTTCCTGAGTTGTAGACTCACTTTACCTATTGGCGTACTGGAGTATTGGAGTGGCCTACTCCGCCGAAGTAGCTTCGGCTACGAAGGCTGGAATGGAGTAATGGAGCATTGTAAAAACAGACAATATGAAATTGAACGGCATATTGTTCACAAAGTTCTATTACTCGAATCATCCAGCCAATTTTAACGGAACCAATTCTTTTTCCGAACAGAATGATCTTCGAAATCTTTTAATGTTAGATCGGGGCCGGATCTTCCGGCCCCGATTTCAGATTGCGGTTAGATTATTTTGAGATTTCCTTGTAGACCATCCAGCGATCCGGTCGCGGTTTGAAATTTATACCTTTGCCTTTTTGGATCGCATACAGATCCTCCTGATAGTGCAGCGGAATCCAGGCGATCTTGTCAACCATGGCCATCTTGTTGAGCTGTTGCAGCACTTTAGCGCGTTCCTGCGGGTTAACGATATCAGCCGTGGACTGCAACAGTTTATCAATCTCCGGATCGCTGAAGGCCGTACCGTTAAATGTCCCATAGCCGGATTCTTTGTCACGCGTATGGGCCAGCTTAAAATAAGTGCGTCCCATGTCGAAGGTGCCATCAAACCAGCCGATCAGGTAAAAATCGAGCTTGCCTTCAGTCACTTCCGGGAAAAAGACGGACTTGGGTTTGACATCCAGCTTGACTTTGATGCCGACCTTGGCCAGATATTTGGCCACTGCCTCGGCAATTTTGGCATCCTGGACATAACGATCATTGGGACCGGAAAGCGTAATCTCAAATCCGTTCTCATAACCGGCTTCTTTGAGCAGCTTTTTGGCTTCCTCCGGATCGTATTTGATCCTTTGGATGTTGCCATTATAGCCGATGGTGGGCGGATCCGGAATCTGAGCCGCCGGCGCTGCATGGCCGCGCATGATCTTTTCGATGATTTCATCTTCGTTAATGGCCATGTACATGGCTTTGCGAACGCGGATATCGGCGGGCGGACTGCCCGGCTTATTTCCTAACGCCAGAAAAATCGATCGGCGGGCGGGTCGGCTGACCACCTCGAGCTTGGGATTGTTGACAATTTTATCGAACAATTCCACCGGCACACCGGTGACGATGTCGACCTGGCCCGAAGCCAGTGCGGCAAAGCGGGTGGAGGATTCGGTGATCGGGCGGATCTCAACCGTCTTTAGCGGCGGTGCGCCTTCCCAGTAGTCGGCATTGGCCTCTAGGCGCACATAGGAGCCTTTGACCCATTCCACCAGTTTATAGGCGCCGGTGCCAATGGGCTTGACCATGACCTCACCCGGGTCGCGGGATTCGGTGGACTCTTTATCCATCATAAAGACCTGATGCATGTTGTTGGCAAACCAGGGAATCGGGTCCTTGGTCTTGATGACCACGGTATAATCATCCGGTGTCTCCACCGCCGCAATCGATTTGCCGGTGTTAATAAATTCGGAAACATCCGGATTGCTGAGTCGTTCGAAGGAAAACTTAACATCAGCAGCCGTAAACGGGTTGCCGTTGTGAAATTTAACGCCTTTACGCAGATAAAACTTCCAGGACAACTCATCCAGCCGTTCCCAGCGCTCGGCCAGGGCCGGCGCCAGGGTCCCATCCGGGCCCTTGCGCTGCAGCAGGCCGTCAAATAAATTGGCCATGTATTGCAGGCCGGCATCCGAATCATCCCCGTGCGGATTCATCATTCGGGGCGGTGTGTCCTGAGCAACCACAATGGATGATGCCGCCAGCACCGGCCCGTTCAACGCAAATACCATCACCGTAATGGCGATAGCGATGAGAATATAACATGTCTTTTTCATAGATGTTCCTCCTTTCCACTTGAGGTAAGTGTTGCTTATTTTTTTCCCGGTCAAACCGCAAGGTCTGCAGCCTCACGACGCCCCACACCAACCGGGAAGCCATTTCCTTCACCCAATGCTGCCTTGCTCAAATGATCTTTTACGAAGATCTTCGAGTAAAGATTAAATTGAGCGCTTGTCGAGGTTCACCCGCCTATATTTGTGCCATATGGCACAAATATAGGCGGGCAAGCCCCCTGGGGTTTCAAATTTTAAAAATAGAAATCGATAGAATTCCTTAGAATAAAGTCATTTATCTTTTTAAAACCTGAAACGCTCAAATTAGATTTAATATAGATAACAGGCAACCAGGTGATTGTCGCCAATATCCTTTAACTCCGGTGTCTCCTGATCGCAGGCGTCCATGCGATGCGGGCACCGGGGATGAAATGCACAGCCGGACGGTGGATTGATCGGGCTGGGCACATCGCCTTTGAGAATCATGCGTTCCTTTTTTGCCTTCGGATCCGCTACCGGAATGGCAGACAGTAGCGCCTGCGTGTATGGGTGCTTCGGATTTGTGTAGACGTTGTGATAAGAAGCCGTTTCCACAACCTTGCCCAGATACATCACCGCAATGCGGTCACAAATATGTTCGACCACCGCCAGGTCGTGGGCAATGATAATATAAGAAAGATTAAATTCTTGCTGCAGATCAATCAACAGGTTGATTATCTGGGCCTGAATGGAGACATCCAGAGCTGAAACCGGTTCATCCCCGATAATCACCTGAGGGTTGAGGGCCAGCGCCCGGGCAATGCCGATGCGCTGCCGCTGACCGCCACTGAATTCATGGGGATAACGCCGTCCCTGTTCGGGTCGCAGGCCGACCTTCTCCAGCAAGTACGCAATCCGCTCTTTTCTTTCAGCCCCCGGATACACGTTGTGGATTTCCATGGGATCCCTGAGAATATGATTTACGGTCATGCGAGGATTGAGCGACGAATAGGGATCCTGAAAGATCATCTGGATTTCTCTTTTCAGAGACCGTAGCTTGGATGTGCTCAGGGTGGTGATGTCCGTCTCCCCGAAGCGAATCGTGCCCGCGGTGGGTTCGATCAATCGTAAAACCGCCAGACCGGTGGTGGTTTTACCACAACCGCTTTCACCAACGATGCCGAGCGTTTCCCCTTTTCCGAGGGAGATGGAAACACCGTCGACCGCGTAAACATATCCTGCCACGCGCGAAAGCACTCCCTTCTTTATGGGAAAATGAACTTCCAAATCTTCAACTGACAGCAGTGTTTCCAACTCAAAATCCCTCTAGTATTATTAGAATTATTAGAGGACATTTCAAAATTCCTTTTCCGCCGGTTTGCGGCTTTTGCAAAGCGCTAAGCTCGTTGCGCTAAACCTTGAAAACTCAGGCGAACGCCCTCAAACAGTTCAAGATTTTATCCGCCTTCGTCTGTTCAGGCTTCGGCGGGACAAGCGCTCCTCTTCGCTAAGCGCTTTTGGGCAAAAGGCCGCAAAATAGACTCCAAAGGAATTTTAAAACTGCTTTTAGAACTGATCTAAAAAATAGTAGATCACGGTCAAGGGCGCGACGCAAACCGATTCAAAAGTGGAGCATACACGCTAGTATTCGAGCATTTTGAATCGGTTTGCAACAAAGCCCTTGGCCGTTAGATGCATTTTTGAGATCGGTTCTAGTAAAGAAAACATCTTACCCAATGACCATCGCCCAGATCTGTCATCTGAGGCGGATTTTGGTTACAGATCGCCATGACATGCGAGCAACGCGGCGCAAAATGACAACCCGGAGACAAGTCATATAAACTGGGGACAATGCCGGAGATTTCCTTGAGCCGCTGGCGGCCATGAAGGGACCGCTCACCCAGCTTTGGAATCGATTGCAACAACCCCTGGGTATAGGGATGTTTGGGATCTTCAAAGATCGCAATGGCTCTGGCTTCTTCCACCACCTTACCGGCATACATCACGATCACTCGTTGGGCGATCTCGGCGATCACCCCCAGATCGTGGGTAATCATCATGACAGCGGTATCGTAATCCTCTCTGAGCTGCAGCATCAGGTCAAGGATCTGGGCCTGGATGGTCACATCCAAAGCGGTGGTGGGCTCATCGGCGATCAGGATCTCCGGGTTGCAGGCCAGCGCCATGGCGATCATGGCACGCTGCCGCATCCCGCCGGAAAGCTGATGGGGATATTCATGCACTCTTTTTTCCGGAGCAGGAATCTGAACCTTTTTAAGCATCTCGATCGAGCGATCCCAGCTGGCGCTTTTGGACTGCTTTTCATGTAGGATAAACATTTCCGATATCTGATCACCGATGGTGTAAACCGGATTCAGGGAGGTCATCGGCTCCTGGAATATCATGGCGATGCGTTTGCCGCGAATCGTGCGCATCTGCTCCATGTTCAGCTGAACAATATCGCTGCCGTCAAATAATATTTGGCCCTGCACGATTTTGCCCGGCGGCTCGGGGATCAAACGCATTATGGACTGCGCAGTGACGCTTTTGCCGCAGCCGGATTCCCCCACAATACCGAGCACCTCACCCTTGTCGACGTGAAAGGTGACATCGTCTACGGCCTTGGCAACACCCTCAAATGTAGAAAAATGGGTCTTAAGATCTTTGACTTCCAGAAGGTGAAAGGTATCGCTCATGTGTCCTTTCGAAAATAGCGTTTAATCGAAACTGAACAAAAACGATAGAAGCGGCTTAAGAACGTTGATAAAAGTTAAATGCGCGATTTAACTCAATTAGCACTACATGAATACCCCTCGGAGTCGCTCTGTGTCAATAGAAATAAACCCCAAACACTTCTGAACTTTGAATTGAAATAGTTATCAATTTAAAAAGAATTATGGATGTATTTTTATATTATTAGGGATGTATGTGAGAAAGGCGTTTGCTTATTTGAAAAACGAAAACCAAAAGGATCCTAAAATTATTAAATTGGCTTTAAAATGCTTAGATCTTGTTCGAAAGCCCGGCAGCCGGCGGGATTTCACATCCTTTTTTATTTCCATTAATGTGTGCAACAAGCGTGAATTAATAGAACCTATCTTAAAAATAGTAGATCACGTCCAAGGGCGCGGCACAAAACCGATTCGAAAACGGAGAATACACGCTAGTATTCGAGTATTTCGAATCGGTTTTTAACAAAGCCCTTGGGCGTAAGATGCATTTTTAAAATAGGTTCTAAAAAGTGGAGCGTACACATAGTACGTGAGCATTTCGAAGCAATTTGCAACGCTGCTATCGGGCAAAAGATGGGGGTTTTTAAAGCAATTTTAGATGTTTTTGAGTAGCTTATTGGCCGGTGAACTCTGCATGGCTTGGCTGAAGCCCTGCAACGCATCGGACAGCGCCTGATAATCTTCGGTCTGGACAATCGGCAGGTCTTCGATACCCTTTTGATCGAGC
Source organism: Desulfobacterales bacterium (assembly GCA_050124655.1). Classification (GTDB taxonomy): domain Bacteria; phylum Desulfobacterota; class Desulfobacteria; order Desulfobacterales; family JAHEIW01; genus JAHEIW01. Next base: position 10,687 of record JASFEV010000065.1, on the reverse strand, counting down.
GCTTCCAAAACGGATTGTATCGTCAGCTGGTTAATGTCACGGGCCGGCTGATAGGCCAGTTCTTTATTGTTCTTTGTCTTAATTTCTGAAACCAGACCGCTCTCAACCAGATCTGTAAGGATGCCATGCACCAGGCGAATGGGCATGCGCAGTTGATTTGAAATCTGCAAATCGGTGGGAGGGGTGTCACCATCTTCAAATTTCTTAATCAATAGATGAGCGACATGCAAGGTTAGCAATTTTTTATACCCCGGGCTGACCTTGAGACTGTCCGGCTCAAATTCGTAGGTATCCACATTTTGATTGGCAAAAGACAATTCCGCGCCGAAAAGAACGATCCACCAGCAGATTTGAAGCCAAATCAAAAACAGGGGCAGTGCGGCAAGGCTTCCGTAAATGGCATTCATTTTTGCGGCACTGATTTGAAAGGTGATATAGGCCCACTGGGCAATTTGATAAAGTGTTCCCGCGACCACGCCGCCAAGAAACCCTGCTTTCAATGTGACCCGGGTGTTCGGCATGATGACATACAGAATCGTAAACAGGATCCAGATTAATACATACGGTATGGTTTCAAATAAAGAATACATAATTGGATTAAAAACATCCAAAAAGGCAACTCGCTGGGTGATTTGCGTCACCTGGGTTTTGATATACACGTTGATCGAGCCGCTCAACAGGATAAAAATCGGAGATATCAGCATTATCGCTAGATAATCACTGAATTTGCGGCCCCAGCTGCGACTCTCTTTAATTTTCCAGATATCGTTGAAAGCGATTTCGATATGACCGAGGACTTTGAGGACAGCCCAGAAAAGCACCAACAGCCCCACACCGGCAACCAGCCCCCCCCGGGTTTGCTCCAGCAGTGAATTTGCAAAACCGATGACCTGATTTAAGATTTCTTCCTGCCCGGGGAAGCGCTCGAAAAGTGTGCTTTGCAGACGCTTTTCAAATCCAAATCCCTTGGCAATGCCAAAAAACACAGCCACAATGGGAACGATCGACAGCAGTGTGAAAAACGTCAGAGAAGACGCCCGCAGTAAACAGCGGTCTTGGTTATAACCGCGAATCGCCAGAATAATAATCCGCAGCTGCCTGAGCAGAAAAGATTTGCCAAATGGCAGATCGTCCAGCCGGATGCGCCAGATATCAACCCGGATAAAATCAATAGCCCGGGAAATCAAATCTCGTATACCGGGCTTTGAAGAGGATTTCATGGGTGTACCTTTAAACAAAAAGTCCGTGGCATGTTGTCCGTTGTCCGTTGGGCAAATTCAATACGCAACGAACGACAAACAACGGACAACAGACCTATTGAAGTTGACCCATATGAATTTTTCTTAATAAAATTCATTGAATCGAAATGCCAGGTTATTCTATACCTTTGAGAACCGCATAAGACTTCATAAAAGCCGGGAAACCGGCGGTCGGAATCAATAGCAGCAAAGCATGCTTAATTTCATCTTCGGCAACCCCGGCTGCCATGGCTTTGTGAATGTGAGTCTCAAGGGCGCGCTTGTGGTTGCAGGCAGCGGAAATCGCGATTTTGATCAACCAGCGCGTTTGTTTCGGCAAGGGGCCGCCCTTTTCATGAACTTCTTCGCCCAAAGCCGCATGCTTCTCATGAATCTTGGGAAATTCTTTTTTAAACTCACTGAAAATTTTGTGAACATCTTTCATAGTGTTTATCCCCTAATGCTGTTACCAACAGGTTATTTACAGTACACGGTCTAATAAGAGTCGGTGCCAGCCCTGGCTACTGGCCTCTTGTTTCGACTCGGCTTAGCTCGTCGCGGGCTGGTTTCTGGCTTAGACTTCACTGTTCAGTTCGGCTGTCTTCGAACCTGGGGCACATATCCATCATATATTGCATTCGGTTTGTGCTCATGTCAAATCACGACGAAAATTTGTCTCCAAAGGACTCACCGAAAATTGGGGCTAATCGCTGGCTCCTTGGGCAACGGCTCAGGCCAGCAGCCAGAAGCGAGAAGCCAGCGGCCAAGATGCTGACAACTGAATGCTGACCTGAAACCATGGAAATTCTGATATTCGATAAACTTGGGTAGACTAAAATTGACCGGCGTCAACCTGATATCATGTGCCGACAACAATACCGCCGTCAACCCGTAAGGTTTCGCCGGTTATAAAGCCGGCTTCATCAGAGGCCAAAAAAAGATAGGCGTTGGCAATATCAAGCGGTTGCCCCATACGTCCCAGCGGTGTCCGTGCCTTCATGCCTTCAATGATCTTAGGCGGCATAGAGGATAAAATGTCGGTGGCCGTAAATCCGGGGGCCACGGCATTGACACGAATATTATAGCGGCCCAACTCCCGCGCCCAAACCTTGGTCATGCCGATCACACCGGCTTTGGTAGCCACATAATTGGTCTGGCCTAAATTCCCGTCAATGCCGACAACAGAGGTGGCGTTCAGAATCACGCCGCTTTCTTGTTGAATCATGATGGGGGCCACGGCCTGGGTACAATTGAAAACACCTTTCAGATTAATGGCGATCACCAGATCAAAATCCGCCTCGGCCATCTGTTTCACCAGTTCGCCTTCTTTTATCTTTACCAACAAACTATCGCGTACAATCCCGGCATTGTTGACCAGCACATCGATCCGACCTGATCTGTCGGTTACATTCTTCATCCATTCTGTAACGGACGCCTTGTCGGTCACATCCACCCGGTAAAATTCGGCATCATGGCCGATTTCTTTAATGGCCGTTTTGCCAGCATTCTGATCCACATCACAGATCACGACATGGGCGCCTTCTTCGGCAAAGCGCTCCGCAGTGGCCTTTCCGATGCCAGCGGCTCCTCCGGTGATCAAGCAAACTTTATCCTTCAAACGCATGGGTTCCTCCTCTATTTTAATGAAAATATCTATAAAGGCTCAAATGCCAGATAGGTCTCCTTTTTACCATCTACTTCTGTGTGCAAATATTTGACTCTAAGCGGCATCCCCACTTTGATGTCTTCCGGTTTGTTGGGGTTTAGGCCTTCGATACGGGCATCCACCCGCCCGCCTTCCTCCAGCTCGACAACGCCGGAGATGTATGGATTTTTGCGATTGTAACCCTGCGCAATCATAAAGGGTGGTGCAATGGTGATGCAGGTAAAGGCGGCCAGACGTCCGGTGCCCTTCATCTGCACCCATTCCATATCCGAGCTAAAGCATTTGACACAAATGGAGCGCGGGGGCACATAAGAAGCATCACATTCGGTGCACCTGGATCCCATCAGTTTTTCTTCCTTCAAGTACTGTTCATAAGTAATATCACTAAAGGGTTTCTCTTCCATGATTTTATTTCCTTTCGAGAATGGTAAACGTGCAGGTTCCGCCGGTGCCGCCCAGATTGTGAGCTCCTCCAATGCGTAAATCACCAACCGGCACCTGTCGCGGGCCGGCTTTAGCGCGGAGTTGGGTCCAGACCTCATAGAGCTGGGAGATCCCAGTGGCCCCCACGGGATGCCCCTTGCACTTGAGCCCGCCGGAAGTATTGATGGGTTTCGGTCCGTCCAGGCGCGTCGCCCCTTCGGCAATGGCTTTGTATCCTTCACCCGGTTTAAAAAAGCCCAGATCCTCGACGTGCACAAGCTCTGCGATCGAAAAACAATCGTGCACTTCGGAAAACTGGATGTCATCCGGCGTCAATCCCGACATCCCGTAAGCTTCCTGAGCTGCATAACGCGTGGCTTCAAAATAGGTCAGATCATCACTGGCATGAAAACCCCTTCCGCTGCCCTGTCCCAATCCGGCCACTGTGATTGGATCGTCGGTAAAATTTTTCGCAATCTCCTCGGCCACCAGCAACATGCAGCTGGCCCCATCACTAATCGGACAGCAGTCAAAAAGGTGCATGGGCCAGGCAACCACCGGATTTGCACGCGGATCAGCCAGGAAATCCTTTTCTGTTTGCCAATCCGGTGCGGTACCTTCCCGCTTGATTAAGCTTTCCTTTTTTTTGTTCATCAGATCCTTTATAGTGACCGGAAACTGGGCTTTGGGATTCAGCGGTGCATTGTTGTGACTCTTGATCGTGATATTCATCAGATGCTCGTGATTGGCGCCGTACTTCGCAAAGTAGGCCGTGGCCACCGCACCGAATACCCCGGGGAAGGTAAAACCGGCTCGTCCTTCATAAGGCACCGTCGCCAGCGCCAGTCCCTCCGCGACTTCCTCGGTGGTGCGTTTGGACATCTCTTCCACACCGCCGACTAAAACGATATCGTAAAAACCGGAGGCAATGGCAAAGACACCTTCTCTGAAGGCCAGTGCACTGGAGGCGCAGGCGCCTTCGGTGCGCGTGGCCGGTTTGGGCGCAATACCCACCAGGTCTGATATAATCGGTCCCCAGTGAGACTGATGCATAAAGTAATCATTGCTAAAATTTCCCAGATAAAGGGCATCGATCTCTTTGGGATCAAAACCCTTGTCCACCGAAACGATCAATTCCCTGAAGGCATCGGCAAACAGATCTTTGGAATCTTTATCCTTAAACATACCGAATTTGGACATGCCGGCCCCGACGATGGCTACACCGCGACCGAGTTTTCTGCGCTTTGGCATATTTCCTCCTTAAACGGATGGTTTCTCAACAATTGCATCTAATCCCCAGCTGGCCGTGCCGGTGGACAGGATGAAGATCAAAAAGACAGCGATGGTTAGCTTCCTTTTCATTTTGATTACCTCCTTTGCTATATGTACCTCCTATCATTCTGAAAAGGATTTGCGCATGATGCGTTTGAGAGTTTTACCGGCCACATTGCGGGGAAAATCTTCCATGATGACAACATCATGAACCCGCTGGAACTTGGCGGCCACCCGCGCGTTGATCCATTCCCGCAATGCTTCAGCGGTAATGCTGGCGGGTTTGTGCAAAATAACCGCGGCCACCGGAGTTTCACCCCATTTTTCATGGGGGATGCCCAAAACAGCCACTTCCTGAACTTCCGGGTGTTGTGCTACGATTTCTTCAATATCCCGCGGATACACATTGACGCCCCCGGAGATGATCATATCCTTCATACGGTCCACCAGATACAGGAAACCGTCTTCATCGACATAGCCCAGGTCTCCCGAGTGCAGCCAGCCGTCGACAATGGCAACTTCCGTCAAATCCGGTCGCTTGTAATAGCCCGGCATGAGAATCGGTCCTTTGCCGCAGATTTCGCCAACTTCTTTGATCGGTGCTTCGTTTCCGTTTGTATCCAAAATCTTCATTTCAAAAAAGGGCGGCGGCACGCCCACCGACTCCGGTTTGGCGGCGTAATCTTCTTTATCCAGCACGGTGACAAAGCCTTCGGTCAGGCCATACAGTTCGTAGAATCTGCCCGGTAAGCGTTTGTTGAGTTCATCCTTGTGTTCTTTGAGCAAAGGGGCCCCCAGGGAAAGAATCATCTCCAAGGATTCCAGGGCCTTTGATGAAAAATTAGGCGCATTTAGGATGGCAATAATCTGGGCGGGCACCAGCATGACATGGGTTACTTTTTCGCGTTCAATGGTGTCAATATAGCTGACGGGGTCAAACTGGCCCAACAGAATATAGGTGGCGCCAACATACATGGTGGGCATCAAATCAACAAAAGCGCCGTTGAAAACAATGGCGCCGGCATGCATGGTAACGCTTTCCGGTGTCATGCGATAGGTGGCGGCAAATGTCGCTCCGTACCAGCTCCTGACATAGTGGGTGTGTACAATCCCTTTGGGCAGACCGGTGGTTCCGCTGCTGTACATGATATTGAAGGGATCATCATCATTGATGGCAATGTCTTCCGGTTCCTGATCACTGGCGGCTGCTTTTAATTCACCATAGTCCCGATAGCCTTCTTGGCCGGAATAATCGGTAAGGATGTAACGATCAGCCGGTATGGCGGGCAGCTCTGGCTTGATCGAATCGATCTTATCGACAAATTCAGAATTGGTAATCAATAAGACGGTGTCCGAATCATTCAGCAATGTTTTCATGGCCGGTTCAAGCAGCAGCGTACTGGACGGCACCACCACCGCACCCATCTTGGCGACAGCCCAGTAGACCTCGAGCAGCTCCAAACAATTGGGTAAAATGGTAGCAACTTTATCCCCTTTTTGAATGCCCCGATCGATAAAGGCATTGGCCAAACGATTTATCTGTTGGTTAAATTCAAACCAGGTCAGCCGCTGATCCTCAAAAACAACGGCGAGATGGTTGGGGCGGTATTTGGCATGACGTGAAAATAGGGACCCGATATTCATGGCAGCCTCGCTTTATGGTGGTAGGGGTTATGGTGACATTCAAATGTCTGGCCTATTTTTCTAACAGTTGTTCTAAGCGAAATCTGTGCCAGCGGTTTGCTGCTGATCGAAAATCATCGCCAATGGACATATTGGCCGAAAATGTTTATATTTATAATAATTTCAAATGAGTGAGATTATTAAAAACCAGTCGTCATGCGGAAAGGCTAGCAATTGTGTGTATCAAAAAAAATACATGTAGCCAGTATGAAACGAGCGTTAACGTCATCCCCGGTCAGAATACACTATTCGGAAGGCAGCCGGATCGGAAGCAAAAAATGTATCCATTTTGATACAATAATAGGTGTCGCTGTACGGATTATTCCGCTTCAGGCAGGGGTACGAGCATAACCGGTATTTGACTGCGCCGCAATACGCGGCGGGTCGTGCTGCCCAGAACAGCCTCCTGCAACTTGCCGCGAACGTGGTACCCCATTACGATTAGATCGCTATTTATATCGCGACTAACGGATAGTATTTCGTCCACGATATTGCCTCGGGTCACCACCGTCTCATCGGTCATAAACTCACACTCATCATGATCTTTTTGAGCGGCCTCACAAAACTCTTCCAGCGCCGCTTTGATCATCGCGCCTTCCCGGCGTTTACCGATTAGGATCTGTTTGGCTTCTTGCTCATGGGATTCCTGCAATTCCTGATACTTTTTTTCACCCAGGAACGTTTTTATGTGAACGTTGGAGGCATGTGAGACCTCTTCCATGACATGGAGAACTGTTATGACCGCTCCATAGCGGTCCGCAAGACTGACCGCGTAATCAAACGCCAGACGAGAGCTCGGCGACAGATCGGTGGTGAATAGGATCTTTTTGATTTCGGGAACCATTTTTCTTCTCCTTTTTGTTAAACATAGGATCATCCATTACGGATACGACTGCAACTCTCATACCACTTTTTGAGGGGTGATGGAATCTGAGGATCATGGACATATGCCAGTCATATTTAAAGGAACTGAAAAAACTTTAAGTTGATCCTGATGGCACACTGTTGTATTAAAATCGATACGCGTTGATTTTGCAGCAAGCCCTGATTTTTTCAGCTTTTTTAGGATTTTGGCAATTTTATGTTTGCCCAATCCTCAAATCGGAAATAGATTATTGGGTTATACGATTATCAATCGTTAAAACAACAATGTCAACTGGTGAGCGCCAATGGCACAGGACTCCAAAAAACCTGAAAAAGTATATTACTTCGGTACCTGTCTGATGGACACGATTTACCCGCAGGCAGGACTGGCCGGACTCAAATTGATTCAGCGTGAAGGCGTGCAGGTTATCTTTCCGCGCCAGCAGAGCTGTTGCGGACAGCCCGCCTATAATTCCGGCTTTCCGAAAGAAGCCAAAAAAGTCGCCCGCAAACAAATCGAGGTATTCAAAGCAAACTATCCGATTGTGGTGCCCTCCGGATCCTGTGCCGCAATGATGAAACATCATTACCCGCTCTTGTTTGCAGATGATAAGAAGCTGGCATCGATACAACAATTCTCAAATCGCATTGTCGAGCTTTCCGAATTTTTGGTGCGAACGCTCAGCATCCAATTGACGGACCGCGGCCAGCCGATCAAAGTCACCTGGCACTCGTCCTGCCATGCGCTCAGAGAGATGCACGTCATCGAATATTCCAAATCGCTCATCCGTCAGCTTAAAAATGTCGAGCTACTTGAGCTGCAAAACGAGCATGAGTGTTGCGGTTTCGGCGGAACCTTCGCCGTTAAGCAGCCCAATATCTCAGGTGCCATGGTGAACGATAAAGTTGCCGACATCCGACAAACCGGAGCCGCCCGCCTGCTGGTCGGAGATTGCGGCTGCTTGATGAATATCAGCGGGGCCATTGATTATCAAAAGGCACCCATACGCAGCCAGCACCTGGCCGAATTTATCTGGGAGAGAACCCATGCCAAATGATCTTGGATCCAATTTTCAGAAAAATGCATCCCGGGCTTTAAACGACAAACAGCTGCGCAAAAATTTCAAATTTGCCATGGGCAACTTCATCCTCAAGCGCAAGCAAATATTTTCAGATGAGCGTAAAACCGAACAACTCAGGCAAATCGGCAATGCCATCAAACGCCGCGCCCTGAGCCAGTTGCCGCAGTTGCTCGAACAACTTGAAAAAAAATGCACCCGCAATGGTATTCAGGTCCATTGGGCTGAAACCACCATGGAGGCCAATCAACAGGTGTTGCGGATCATGAACGCGCATCAAGCCACCCACATGGTAAAAGGCAAGTCGATGGTTTCCGAAGAAATGGGGCTAAATGAATTTTTGCAGAAAAAAGGGATCGATGTGGTCGAAACGGATCTGGGCGAATTCATCATCCAGTTAAACGACGAGAAACCCTCGCATATCATCGTGCCCGCTATCCATAAAAACAAACAGCAAATTGCCAAGATCTTTCATCAAAAACTGCCTGATACGCCCTATACCGAGAACGTCGAGGAACTCAATGCCATTGCCCGCCGCACCCTGCGCCAGAAATTTTACAACGCCCAGGTAGGCCTGAGCGGCGTGAATTTCGCGGTGGCGGAAACCGGCACCCTCTGCCTGGTGGAAAATGAAGGCAATGGCCGCATGAGCACAACGGTACCGCCGGTTCATATTGCGGTGATGGGATTGGAGAAGGTGGTTGCAAAATTGGCTGATATCCCCCCTATGTTGCGCCTGCTGACCGGTTCGGCCACCGGGCAATTGATCACCACCTACGTGAATATGATCACTTCACCGCGCAAGGGGGATGAAAAAGATGGGCCCAAAGAAGTCCACCTGATCATCCTGGACAACGGCCGCTCTGCAATATTGGCGGACCCGCAACTGCGCCAAACGCTGCAGTGTATTCGCTGCGGCACCTGCTTAAATCATTGCCCGGTATACACCCGCATCGGCGGTCATGCTTACGGCTTTGTCTATCCCGGGCCCATCGGCAAAATCTTAAATCCCCAGGTCGAAGGCTTAAGGAAAGCCGGCGAGCTGGCCATGGCTTCCAGCCTTTGTGAGGCCTGCGCGGAAGTCTGTCCGGTCAAGATACCCATACCGCAGCTGTTGCGCCGGTTGCGCGCTGAAAGTTATGCCAAGGATTCATTGACGACGGTTAAAGATGGCGGCTACAAAAAAAATCTGCTCGAAACCATCGAATGGAAAGCCTGGCAATTGATGAACACTCATCCGCAGCTGCAGGCCATCGGTCACAAAATCATCGGCCGCCTGGGCGCCAGAATCCCTAAAATCGGTCCGCTGAAGCAGTGGACACGCTACCGCACCGCACCGCAATTTGCGCCCAAAAGCTTACATCAACTCATTGATGAGGAAGGAATTCAGGATGAATGATGCCGCACGCGATCACATTCTAAATCGCCTACGTGCAGCCATTGAAAGACAACCGGCAGACACCCCGGCACCTGCCGATCTACCGGCAGAAGCGCTCACCCGGGATGAAAAAATTGAAAAACTCAAAGCGCTGATGGAAGCGGTGCGGACCGAGGTACATGTGGTGACAGCCCCGGATTGGACCGAGACCCTTAAAGAAATTTTAAAAAAGCGGGAGCTCAAGACACTGCTTTACGCGCCGGAAACATCCGTCGGCGACCGGCTGAAAAAGGCCTGGGGCGAAGAATCCAATCAATTGCCCGAACTGGTCACCTATGATGGCCAAATTGAAGATTTTAAGAAACAACTGTTTGGCATCGATGCGGCCGTCACCTCGACTGTCGGTGGTATCGCTGAAACCGGTGCCTTAATTTTGTGGCCCGATGAAAGAGAACCACGCCTGATGTCCCTGGTGCCGCCGGTTCACATTGCTGTTTTAGAGGCTGATAAAATCTACACCACTTTTTCAGAGGCCATGCAAGCGAATGACTGGGCTCAGAAAATGCCGACCAACGTGGTGCTGATTTCCGGTCCTTCCAAAACAGCGGACATCGAACTCACACTGGCTTTTGGCGTGCACGGACCTAAAGAACTGATTGTTTTAATTTTGTATGAAAATGGATGAGAATTTCTTTGAAATAATAACCAGCACTCTCGAAAATTACCAGTAACAGATTAACATTTAATAAAGATGATAATCTTTTTTACTTCTCATCTATTTTCACCCACGGGGCGAGCCGGAGACTCCCATCTGCTGCGTTATTAAGGACGAGGCATAGTTCACTATAGCCTCGCTCTTAAATGCCTTGCATATGGAAGCCTCCGACTCGTGCAAAATTAAAACAATTTATTTCCGATAACAACCATTTGACTGCTATATATCCAAACGGATTGGAAGCATGCTACCTTTGAAATACCAACAGTTATACGATGACCTGCGTACTTTTATTCCCGACACAAGGCTGTTCACCGATCCGCTGCGAACACTGGCTTACGGTACCGATGCCAGCTTTTACCGCCTGAT
>JASFEV010000064.1:0-18097 GCA_050124655.1 Desulfobacterales bacterium | reverse complement strand
TAATAATGCGCAATCGGAGAACAACCGAGTACGAGGACGAGCACGAGAACGAGTACGATAAGGGCACATAAAATCTTCGTCCTCGTCGTCGTCCTCGTGCTCGTCCTCGAAAAATCCTCTCCACAACGCGCAATTCGCAACCCGCAACCCTTGACCCCCTGAAACCTGCATCTAAACAACAACACTGATGAGCGCCACTACCCCAAAGGTCAGAATAATGACGCCGGAAAGCTTGTTCACCAGCGCTAGTTTGCCCTCGCTGATTTTGTGGCGAAAAATGCCGGTTACACCGCTTAAAAGCAGCCACCAGGCGGCGGAGCCGAGAAAAACGCCGATGACCATCAGGCCGGCTGATGCATAATGGATAGATTCACTGACGATCCCCAGGCCGGCGAATATACCGGCAAAAAAAAGAATCGTCATCGGGTTGGTGAGGGTCAGGAAAAAGGTGGTGCCATACGCTGAAAGCACAGTGCTGTTTGCCAAAGAGACGCTCTGCGTTGACGGCTTCCTCGAAAATGCGCGTATCCCCAGATAGCAAAGAAAAAGCCCACCGATCACTCTAATCCAGAAGGATTGATTGACCAGGAAATTGGAAATCAAGGTTAAACCAAAAGCCGCAATAAAGCCGTAGATGGCATCGGCGGTGGCCGCTCCCAATCCGGTAACCAATCCCTGAACATTGCCGTCTGACAAGGTCCGCTGTATGCACAGGATCCCAATGGGCCCCACCGGCGCGGCGATCGAAAAACCGATGATCAAGCCCTTAATAAATAAGCCCCATTCCATTATTTTTTATCAGCGCTAACAACGGACACACTCGGGTCCTCATTAACAAGCAATTGAAAGACATCCGGACGGGCGTAATGCCCCACCACGTCAAAATCAAATTTGCTGCGGGCAATTGCGCCTAAATCCAGTTCGGCAAACAGGATGCCTTCCTGGTCATACAAAGGACCCGCCAACACTTTGCCCATTGGCGAAATAATCGCGCTGCCGCCGCGGCACATGATTTCAGGTTGTTCGTCCAGTTCCTTTAGATCTTTTAAATCGTCCGGATACATTGCTTTGGTCATATATTGATTGCATCCCAGAACAAAGCAACGCCCTTCGCAGGCAATGTGTCGCAGTGTGGCTTGCCAGGTGTCTCGGGCGTCGGCTGTGGGCGCCAGGTAGATGTCGATTCCTTTGTTGTACATCGCCATGCGGGCCAACGGCATATAATTTTCCCAGCAGATCAATCCACCGATGTTACCGATTTCAGTTTGTATAACAGTTAACGTGCTGCCATCGCCTTCACCCCAAATCAGGCGCTCCCCCGCGGTCGGTTTAAGCTTTTGGTGTTTGCCCAGGATCCGGCCATCCGGCCCAAAATACAAAAGCGTGCAATACAGAGTGCCGCTGCTGCGTTCCATATCACGCTCAATAATACCCATCGCCAAATAGACCTCAGCTTTTTTGGCAGCGTCTGCCATTTTCTGGGTCGTGGGGCCCGGTACTTCAACAGCATTTTCCCAGTAACGTTGCCAGACCCTTCGGCCCACCGGGCTGCGGCTTCCCACCACCGTACCGAATGCCAGACCCCGCGGGTAAGCCGGTATATAGGCTTCGGGAAATAAAACAAACTGAGCGCCTTGCGCAGCCACCTGTTCAATCAAACCGCAGGCTTTCTCAACCGTTGCCTCGCGATCAAACAGTACCGGTGCTGCCTGGACCACAGCCACTTTCAAATGCTGGTTTTTTGTATTCATTTCATAGATTCTTTTCATTGCATGACCTTGCATTATGGTTGGTGCGGAGTTTTGTATTTCCAGGGTGTGAAGCAAGCCTCCTATAGGCCTACATACCGGGGATAAGTGGATTTGGCCTTATCAGCGGCTTTCAAATCAATATCCAATGTTAAAAAGGGATGCTTTTCAGATGTAAGCCCTAAAATCTCACCTTCTTCGGGTTCGATAATCCAGCCGGTACCTCCCCATTCAGGACCATCCGCACCAGAGCCATTGTGATTGGAGGACAGACAATATGCGCCGGCTACAACTGCAGCGGTTCTTCCTCCGAAGACCCATTTGTCAACACTAGCCCTAGGAGTGGCCCGGGGGCATACGATCAGGTGCGCACCCTGTTGGGCGTAGTCCCTGGCATGTTTGTTAAACCACAGTTCGGTGCAGATCAGAAAACCAACCCCGGCCTTTTGACACTGTGCCGTGCTAAAATCATATTCCCCCCGCTCATACCATGATGCCTCCCAGAAGCCTTCCTCATCGGGCAGGTAATATTTGCGGTGGACGGCCCGATAGCCCTCGATAGCATCCCAGCAAAATCCCTCATTCAAGCGACGGTTGTTTTGCGTGATCGGCCGGGTACCGAGTACAGTTGCCGGTGCAAGTTCTTCAAGGCGGGAAATCCATTGATCGGCGACTTCCACCGACGCCCGCCAGCGTTCAGGGTCACATATTTTAGTGGAGGCCAGCCAAGGGTAGAAAGGCATTTCAGGCAGTAGAACCAGGTCGCTGACCGCAGATTTGACATGGTCGCTCAATGCTCTCCAGTCCTGCTCAAATCGATCCGGCTGGTTGTTCATTTCACAGACTGTTACTTTCATGTGTTTGCTTCCTCAATTGCAACCTAACGCGTAAAAATGTCAATCACATGGCCATCGGAAGTTTCACACAAACCGTAGCCGCCACTTTTGAATCCCATCAGCCTATCAGACAGTCTGAATTTACACCTCATCTCGGTTCCACGGTCGCCATATAAAAAAGCTTCCGCATTTCCAGGGAATTCATCAATTGCCGGATATTCTACACCCGGTTTCCGCGCCATGGGCTCATCAATGAGCCTGCCTGTAAAACGCTCTCCTCCGGGCATGGTAATGTGGATTTGAGCGGATCCGAATTTTTCATCTTCATATTCAAGGAAAACACGTTTGCCCGTGTAGCGATCGATACCTTTCATCGTCCCCGAACAAGCCGCGGCGGTGATGAATACCACTGCTATGAAAATTAACAGGAGCTGCCTTCGCATTTTATGATCCTTTCTGTTATTGGTAGGAAAAAGTCTTACGCGCTTTGATTCATCTCCCAAAGACGCCGGCATGCGGTGTGCAAACACGCTTAATGTGTTCGTGAGACAAGCTCAAACTGTCGTATTTCTATTTCGATATTGCTTATAAAGGATATATCCGCCCCATACAAGAGCGAATATCATCAAAACACAACCCAGGGTATGCGCAAAATGGGCCAGACTATGGTCGTGTTTAATCCAGCCCATTTCCTTGAGGATAAATTCCCAATCGTGAAATCCGTAAGGTGATGTTCGGCCGGTGTTGCCGCCCAGCAGTGGCAGGGTCAGCGAGCGGGCATCATTGATGTAAGGGGCTAAATCCAAAAAATTCTGTCCAAACCACCACAAGGCAAATGCGGCAGCGAAGGTATCACGGGTTTTGATTAAAAATACAATCAAGCATACTAATGGCATCAGCAATTGACCCAGGCTGCCACCCAGTGAGGTCATAAAGCGGCCGAAGGGTCGAAAAATGAGATGTCCGGCTTCATGAAAAGGCAGGTTGACCAGGTGCCAAAAGGAGTCCATTGCATAGAGGCTTTTCATAGGGGTGAAGATAAATTTGCAACTCCATACTAAAATGATTACCAAAAAAAGGCAGCGGCCAGCCAGAATCAGTGGATTCGTCTCTGGCTTTACATAGAACAATAAATCATTTACAAATTGCCAGAGGTCAGTGCTAATCGCTGTTTTATCGATAGGGGAGGGCGTCTTTTGTGGCTTATCTTTAAGTTGCAGATATTTAGAAAAAATAATCCCACATTTTTGGCATTCGACACCTTTAGATGTCTGTTCGAAACCGCATTTTGGGCATTTCATGCGACTAAATCCATTTAATGAAACACATTTTTATTATACTTCAATAATTTGCAAAATGTCCTGCCTGTAGATATTGGTTCATGCTTTTTCCATTCTTATGCAAAATGGTTATCCTTTAGGATTGCGCCTATAACCGATTCTATAAAAAAAGCAGCGCCCGAATCAGGGTGCTGCCTTTGAATGTTTTCGTGCCGATCAACTCTGGCTCAGCTGGTGCGGCGATTAATCCAGGTACAATGTTTGGGATTTTGGTACCGCGTTTTTTCGCAGCGACAGCTTATTTTTCTTTTCCTCCTCTTTTCTCTTTTTGCGCTCTTTGCTAATGATAATTAACATGACGACAATCACGCCGATTTCAGAAAGCAGCAAAAAGCCCTCGCAAATAAGGTGCTTCATTCAGATCTCCTGTAAATGTTCGCCTGCATTAGAAAATCAGGTATATCCATAATATCGGAAATATCTGGCTAAACTTTAGGATTAATTACGTTTTCCCGCATTGCATCTGTTTTTCTGCCTGTGAAATCCTTTATCAGAGGCAAGTGATTGTGCTGACAATTAATATTGAATGGAAATTTAATAGGTTGGGCGAAAATTCAGATCTGGACCGGATGGTTATGTGAACTTTACCCCGATTCCGAAATTGTGCAAGGCGTTCTCATCAGTAACTTGCTTGCACCATCTGACAATAGAGTTGTAAGTTTTGGGAGCGGATTTGAAGGGTTGGGTGTCAAATTTGATTTTTACTCTCGTACCGGGCTTAAAGGCAACGGCTGATTCCAATAACATACCATCATTGCTTAAGTCCTTTGTCTGGGCATAGCTCATCAAACCGGAATTTACATCTTCTATGATAACCGTCGCCTTATGCATAAAGCGCTTATTTTTCCTAAATCCAGTTGCGGCACTGGCCTCGGTAATAGACGTTCTACGGGCACCGTATTTTAAGGCTGTTGAGCCTTTAACGGGCTGCTGTGAGGATCGGATTTTTTTTGCTGATTTTTTCTGACCGGTACCTTTATGGCAGTGTGGGCAACCATGGCCCTTCATCCTGGCTTTGACCGTTTGCGCCCATTCGTGACCTTCTTCACAAATCCACCATACTTTTTTGTTAAAGCCCGGTGGCAAATTTCGCAGGTTTAAGCCGCTATTTTTAGTTAAGTGCCACTGCTTGATGAGCTCCGAATTGGTGAGCAACATTTCATTTTCGTCTGATGTCGAGGGTCTGCTGCAAACCGGACAGCCGCTGCCGCGGTTTCTGCTGTATACAGGCGCTTGCCATTCATGCCCAATGCTGCATATCCACCATATTTTTCGGCCGGACCCGGGCGTTACATTCCGGGGCGTTAAGTTCCCGTTTCGGGTCGGGTGCCATTCTTTGGCAAGGCCCGGATTGATGACGGCTAAGTTATATGTGTCAGTGGCTTTTGGCATGGTAATAGTGTAATATTTTCTATTAATATCGTATTGTTAGAATAATATTAGATTGTGATGCCGAAAATTTGTCCGGTAGGACGCTATTACAATTCATAAAGGAAGTGCTACCAAATATCAACATTTTTGTTTGGAAATAAATTAGCAGGTCAGATGCAGGATGAGATTGATATCTTTTTGATTTTTTTTTCTTTCTCTTCTCAATATTGCCCTTGTGGATCACAATATCCTTAACATAATCCTGCCCATCTATGTTGATGCTCCCAAAAGAAAGCGTGTGTACCTTCATCATCCCTCCTAACGCACATATTATTGTAGATTTCAGAAGCGAAGCACGCCGATTGTCTTTACTGACTGGGTTCAGGCTTTCGCTTTGCGATTCCGACGACATTGGGCAAAGGCCAGGATAGCGACCCCTTATTGGCATCGCTTGATCCAACTTCATAACTGCCGACGAATTCAAATTCTTTATCGGCTGCTTTGACATAAAGCTGGGCCTGAGGCCCTCCTTCGGTATACATGGCGCGTGAGATATTAAGTGGTAGTCGTTTGAGGATGTTGATTAGGTCATGAGTGCTATAGAGTGATCGTACATGGATAAATAAAATCTTGTTTTCTCCATCTATGCCGATGGCCGATGTGCTCCAGCGGCGAGATTGTTTTTTCCAGACATTTTTCCCGGTGCACGATATCATCCGGATACTCTGTATCAAGGTGGCATATTTCGTTTTCAAGGTTCCGAAATCATCACACTGGCGGTCGATAATTTTAACCTCTGGAACGCTGCTATCCAGCCTGTCAAAAGCGAGGATGGTCATATCCTTTGATAGCCTCGGATTATTGATATGCCCTTTTTTGCGCATTAAGGACACACTGGTTTTGTAATCGGTCTGATACATGCTGGCATTGATAGCGGCTATCATCCCGTTTTGTTGACACCACTGTTTGGGTGTAATCGGAGAACCATTTTTAATGGCTGATGCGTTGAGCAACCGCAACCGGTAATACTTTGGATCAATACGCAGAACCCTTATCAGCGAATCTCCAACTTCAGCCGGTTGTGGGGATACAAATGTACCCAATTCAATCCCTTGATCAAGCCGTTGCCAAACCCTATTTTTGCGACTTTCATCAGCGCGCGCTGTAAATGCAGTTACGACGGTGAGTATCAATATGTATAATAAAATTAATTGCTTAATAGTTCTCATGGGCAGAATTAGAATCGGGCTCTATAAGAAGTGGAGCGTGTTCTATAAAACAATATGCTGCCATAAGCAGGCTGCTCGGCTTACAGAAATTTTACACAGAAGTGGCATTAAAGGCAAATTAAAACCCATTCCAGGACTTTTTTTTGGCATGTGCCGTGTTGCTGATTAAAATTGAATTTTCTCGCGCAAATACGCCAATGTGCAGAGATTATATGCAATTTGAATACCTGAATCCAGCACATAAACGCTTTGAAGCACGCTAATTCGAGAATAAGTTTTTTAAAATAATCGGGGGTGGCCAGTTGTAGAAATCTTCCAGAGCCCCCCCCGAGCCCGATCGATCAGGACGTTGTTATGTGGATTCAGTTAACATACTGCTATTTACCCGCAAATACTGCTGTCCCCTATGCTGAGCTTATGTCTGAAGTGCAAAAGCCACAGCGTGTCGCTTTAATAGGGATTTCTGAAAAACAGTGCGGACATTCTTTAGTGGTGGGTTCTTCGGGTGGTGCTTCTTCTTCCCTTTTTAGCGAATTAATACCTCTAATGAGCAGAAAAACAGCAAACGCAACGATTAGAAAACTGATGATAGTATTGATGAACATACCATAGTTAATGGTAACCGCACCTGCTTTTTGCGCTTCTGCCACCGTGGCAAATGGCCCGGCAACCGAGCCCTGTTTGATAACGGCAAACAGATTAGAAAAATCCACATTGCCCAGTAACAGGCCGATGGGTGGCATAATCACGTCGGCAACCAATGATTTGACAATTGAACCAAAAGCGGCACCGATGATAATACCAACGGCCATGTCAACCACATTGCCCCGCATAGCGAATTCTTTAAACTCTTTAAACATCTCCCCCTCCTTTCTTTTTGACCTGTGCTTTCTCCTGAAAGCCAAGATAAAATTGCAGTCTCTGAAAATTCCACTTTGAACAACCGCTAGATTATCAATTACTGCACCTGTCTGTGATTTATTAATGATAAAAACTTCGATTTGTTTTTCGTTAACAAAAAAGATTACTATAAGCTATCTCAAAAAAAGTAGATTGCGTCTAAGGGCAAGGCAAAAACCGATTCAAAAGTGGAGCATACACAACAGTATTCGGGCATTTTGAATCGGTTTATAATCCGCCACGAATATTGGCGAACCCTTGGGCGCCTGTCCGCCTCTGGCGGATTAGATGCATTTTTGAGATAGCTTCTAACAGCCACAGCCGCAATCACAACCCCCCGGATGGGCTGCCGACTCTGCTAATGCCTTGACGACTTCTTTGCTATCGGGCTGTTCAATTTTCAGAATTGCTATTTTCAAAAAAACCGAGTTGTTCTTGTCTAACAAATTCGGCAGGGGAAGATGAAGATGTCCAAAAAAATGATGAGCTTCTTCTTTTCTGAGGTGCAAGGTAACAATGTCGTCTTTGTTTTTATTGACTAATTGGTATTCAAAAGGGCACATACCAGCAGGGCCGATACCGAAGATGAACTCAAATTCTAAGGCCTGCGGGATTAAATTCATATGCTCGGCAGTGGTACCGGCTTCCATACTTAGTTTCACCTTTTTTAAATTTTCTACCTTATTCATTTTTGTTAAACCTTTATTCAATAAGCGAGGTTATTATTAAGGTTGCGGGTATCAGGTTTCAGGTGTCAGTAAACAGTTCATAGCTCATAGCTCACAGCTCATAGGCTGATTTCCAAACTTCAAATTTTCAACTATGAGCTATCAGCTACGAGCTACGAGCTATTGGTTTTTGACACCTGACCTTGGTAAAAGATCTACTCCAGATGCCTGGGTGGTTTTCCAATCTTATCCCCCAGCGCACGCTCACGGTTTTTAACAATCTGAGTCGAAATTTCGCTAACCGCATTTGTGATCCACATGGCGGTCTGAGAGTTCGGGGTATAATTGGCTTCGCCAAATGATTGCACGCGGTTTTGTTTTTGCAGGCGATTCACCTGGGCAAATTCTTTGGTGGATTCGGGTTGATAGACTGCGAAAGTCCTTCCGCCATAACGGTTGATTAATGAAAACACAGGAATGTCGCTGGGCCCGTCGGCAATGTAAATCATGTTCTGAAAAGGTACACGGCGATCTGCGTCGGGTATCATAGCATTTACATCAATATCCGGGATTTTGTTGCTGCCCTTATTAATTTCAAAAACAGCTCTCGTCTTGGTGGTATTATCCAAGGCATACGCGATTTGCGAGATGATTTTGGGTGCTTGCGAAATCGTTTTGTGAACAGCCTCCAAATAGCCGGGCGGAGGAGCGTTCTCCACAAATTCGCATCCCCAAACACCATCGACAAACGGTGCGATCTTGCTGCCGAGAATCATCTGCCTGAGACCCGTTGAAACAATGTAATGTTCCACCTGAATATCATGCTGTCGATATTCCGCGTTAGTTGCTACAAGGTGCTTAATTTTTTCAAAAAATTGCGGGAGCCCCCTGTAGAGCTCAATTTTACCACCGAGTTCTCTTAAGCGAGCATTGTTAAGGTCTTTAAAAACGCCCGCGCGGGTATAGGTCAACATATGATTTAAATAGAGGGTATCCGTTGAAATAAGATCAAGATCGTTTTTTTTGTAAAAATCGGGTAATTGCTCAACTTCCTTCCAGAATTCTTGAGGATCGACTTGATACAGTTTAAATATCGGTGCTTGCATGTAGCCGGGGCTCAGGGTTTTATCAAAATCCCAAATGCAAGCGATGATATTTTGAAGAAAAAGTGGTTGCGTCATGTTCGCTTTCCTTAGTGGCCATTCGGGTGCCTAATTTTCTAATATAAAATGGATTTTGAATCAAATTATTATTTTTTTTACTGCTGGCTTCCGGCTTCTTGTTCCTGGTAACCGGCAGCTGGCGACGCACAATGCACAACACGTAATCCGTACGCCGCAAACTTTTGAAGGCTCGTTACGATTGCGCTCATGTCAGTGGTTTGT
The DNA here is from genome assembly GCA_050124655.1 of Desulfobacterales bacterium. Lineage (GTDB taxonomy): Bacteria > Desulfobacterota > Desulfobacteria > Desulfobacterales > JAHEIW01 > JAHEIW01. Next base: position 8,620 of record JASFEV010000064.1, on the reverse strand, counting down.
AAGTCGCCAAGTCGTAAGGTCACTGCCAGCAGCCAGTGGCCAGAAGCAATTATCTTGACGTAGATACTTTCCACTTTTTGTTATATACTAATTTAAGAATAAAAACCAAACCATCCAATAAATGAAAGGCGGACAGATGATCGAAAAAGTCATCATAATGGGAGCAGCGGGTCGAGATTTTCATAATTTCAACGTCTATTTTAAGGACAATACGCGTTACGATGTTGTTGCTTTCACCGCCGCCCAAATTCCGGATATTGCCGGCCGCTTATATCCTCCTGAGCTTGCCGGCAATCGCTACCCCCGGGGAATACCCATTTATCCAGAAGACAACCTAGCTGAGTTGATCCGCAAAAATCGGGTGGATCTGGTGGCTTTTTCCTATAGTGATGTACCCCATGTTGAGGTCATGCATAAAGCCTCGCTGGCTATGGCCGAGGGGGCTGATTTTATTCTGATCGGCGCGCCATACACGATGCTTAAATCGCAGAAAACGGTTGTGGCGGTATGTGCGGTTCGGACCGGATGCGGCAAATCTCAGACGACCCGTAAGGTATGTGATATCATAAAGACCAACGGGAAAAAAGTCGTGGTGGTTCGCCACCCGATGCCTTACGGTGATCTTAGAAACCAAGTCGTACAGCGATATTCGACCTATGACGATTTTGAGAAACATCAGTGCACGATTGAAGAAAGAGAAGAATTTGAGCCGCTGGTCGAGCAGGGCATCGTTGTCTATGCCGGTATCGACTATGGCAAAATTTTGGCCGAAGCGGAAAAAGAGGCCGATATCATTATCTGGGACGGCGGGAACAACGATACCCCCTTCTATAAGCCCGATTTGCATATCGTGCTTTTCGATCCCCATCGGGCGGGTCATGAGTTGCTGTACTTTCCCGGAGAAACCAACATGATTATGGCCGACATTGCCGTCATCAACAAGGTCGATTCAGCACCGGCACAAAAAGTATGGCAGGTCAGAAAAAATATCGAAGAATATGCTCCCGGGGCACAGATTGTCCTGGCGGAGTCATCCCTAGTGGTCAAACAGCCGGAAATGATCCAAGGAAAACGCGTTTTGGTTATAGAGGACGGACCAACACTGACCCATGGCGAAATGCCTTTTGGTGCTGGAATTGTCGCCGCCGAAACATTTGAGGCTGCTGAAATCATTGATCCGCGACCTTATGCTGTTGGTTCTCTCAATGAAACCTACACTGTTTATCCGCATATCGGAAATGTAATACCGGCGATGGGGTACACGCCCGATCAGATTAGCGATCTGGAAAATACGATCAATCGATCAGATTGCGATCTGGTCCTGTTTGCCACCCCGATTCATCTGCCGCTGGTGCTAAATATTCAGAAGCCGACCTTGCGGGTAAGATATGAGTATCAAGATCACGGCCAACCGACATTAGAGGAGCTTATAACCGCACGTTTGGAATGATTTAACTTAAGCTCGGCGCAGGCAAACAAGGTTTCAGGTGTCAGTAAACAGGTTATAGCTCATAGCTCACAGCTCATAGGCTGATTTCCAAACTTCACATTTTCAACTATGAGCTATCAGCTATCAGCTACGAGCTATTGGTTTTTGACACTTGACACCTAAATGTTGGATAGTATCTGTGTGCTAAAATTTAATCGAACAACGGGTTAAGCTAAATGAAAGAGATACCAAAACCGGTACTTCTGGTGGCTTTAGGCGGCAATGCGCTCATTCGCAAAGGGCAAAAGGGATCTGTGGACCAGCAGTTTAAGAATCTGGTGCTGCCGATACGGCAAATCGCCCGGCTTTCTCAAGATTACCGGATCATCATTACCCATGGTAACGGACCGCAGGTCGGCAACCTTTTATTGCAGCAGGAAAGCTGCGCTGAAGTACCAAAACTGCCGCTGGAAATTCTGGTGGCCCAAACCCAGGGCCAGATCGGATACATGATTGAGTCCACTTTGGACAGTCAGCTGATGGATCTGGGGGTACACGTTAAGCCATTGATCAGTTTAATCACCTATGTGGTGGTAGCTGAAACCGATCCAGCCTTTGCTAAGCCCAGCAAGCCGATTGGCCCGGCTTACAAATCCAAAAATGATGCCCCGCCGGGTTACCCGGTTGTCAAAACCGCCAAAGGTTACCGGCGCGTGGTGGTGTCCCCGCAGCCGGTAACCATCATTGAAAAACGCGAAATCAAAAAATTGATTATGGCCGATTTTATCGTCATTTGCTGCGGTGGTGGCGGTATCCCGGTGGTGCGGGAGGGAAGGGCGTTTCAAGGGGTTGATGCGGTTATCGATAAGGATCTGGCCAGTGCGAAGCTGGCTGAAGAAGTCGGCGTTGACGTTTTCGTCATTGCAACAGATGTGGATGGTGTTGCGCTGAATTATGGAACTGCTGATGAGAAATTTTTACGGCATTTAAATATCCGAACAGCTACACAATTGCTTGCCGAAGCCCATTTTGCAGCCGGATCGATGCGTCCCAAAGTTGAAGCAGCGGTTCAGTTTGTGCGTGAGGGAGGTAAGCGTGCAGTTATTACTTCGATCGAGGCAATTGAATCGGCCGTAAAAGGGGAGGCGGGTACCGAAATTACGCTATAATGGAATCAAAAACAAAATACAAAATCATGCGCTTGATTGCATTCGTCGCCAGTTTGCTGATTGGGCTTCAAATCCTGATTCATTTGATAACCGGGTCAAGTGTATGTCTAAATGCGGGATGCACAATTGTTGAAAATTTATCTGCCATATCACCATTATATGTAAATGTTTTAGGCCTTATATTTTTTCAAGTGGTCTTTTGGCTGATATTCAATCTGAAGCCCAAAACGGTATTCGATATTGATCTGATAAGCCTGGTGCTTGTCTCGGGTCTGGTGTTTGATGCGGCCCTGATGGCATACCAAATATTGGTTGCCCATACCTTCTGCAGTTATTGCCTAGTCATTTTTACGTTGATGATTTTTCTGACGATACTCTACGGTCTGCGTCAGATGGCTATCGGAGTCGCAGTTTTATCAGCAGTCGGCTTGTCATTTTCTATTTTGACTTTCTCTCCCATCGGCGCGAAATCAAAACCCTATTCCTTAAAAAGTGCCTCCTATGGCGTAAAATCCTGCTCATCACCGACGAAAGAAATTTATCTGATTTTTTCCTCTGATTGTCCGCACTGTCAAAAAGTTATCGAGACGCTTAATAATTGTAATAGCTGTGATCTATATTTAAACCCGATTGATAACGTCAAATCATTAAATCTTACCGGGCTTGAATTCAATCAACAGTTCGCACCCGAAATTAACCGATTGATTCTGGAAGTATTGGCAATTGATAGTGTTCCGGTCCTGGTCGTAAAGGATGCTGAAAGCTACAGGTTTATTCGGGGCGAAAATACCATTATCAACTTTATCCGCCGGGCCTGCTTTACGCACGATGAAGTGTTATATTTAAACGAATCGCCAGTCTCGACCGACCAGGAGATCACTATTTTAACTGAAAAAGACGAAGAATGCTCGCTGGTGCTGGATTGTGAAAGGAATTAATGTCCGCACGATTCGGTCAAATACCGAAAATTGAAGCCCCCTTATCAGCCGCACGGATAAATCAATAACAGGTTTTCTTATTTCTTATCGGCGATGATACAGGCCGTGAAACGGCTGGAGTGCTCAATTTTGGCACAGACACCATTTGCATCAATCATTGCGCTAATTTCATCGAGTCTTAAAAATCGGCTGCCCATTCCCAGAATTTTTTCAGCTAGAGCCAGCAGCTTGACACCCATGTGACTAAGGTCATACTCCTCTATGACCAGGCGTCCGCCGCCTTTCAAAACGCGCAGCAGATCGCGAAGGGCTCCGTGCTGGTCGCTAAAATGATGCAGAGCGTCCACGATTAAGATGCGATCAAAAGTTTCATCTGGGAATGGCAACTGCTCAACCCGCGCCCCAACAGGCAGAACCGGCTTCCTGCTGGCTTGCTTCAACATCCGATAGGATAAATCACTGACCACGACTTGCCTGATCAGCCCGCTTAAATGCGATGAAATTCTTGCCGTTCCACCGCCGGCGTCCAGCAAGCGTCCATCACATGGTAGCTTCAACAACTGCTGAAAATGGCCCATATCAGGCTTTGCGGCCAGGCGATCGTAAAAAGGTGCCATAAAATCAAAATGGTCCATAACAAAACTCAATGGGTTTGCCCGCCTGCGCCGGTTTAGCCTGCCGCAGGTCCTGGTGAAACGGGATTAGGCCAGTTAAAATAAGACTAACATCTGATCGAGTTAACCGGCCAACCGGCCAACCGGCCAACCGGCCAACGGGCTCAACCTGATTACCTTTAACGGCTTCAGACGTGTAACCTGCATTTTAAAGATCAGCATTAAGCTATAATTATGACAATATACTGCAAACTGCAATATGGGATTGATTTTTGGAGGTGGCTATATTAAGATTTTTATAGTACCTGCGATAGGCTACGCACAGCGCTTGGCGGCGGCCAAGCGCTTGAAATTCATCGAAGCATTGGCAATGGAAAGAAACATGGAGTATGGGATGACACATTGCATTTTACTTAATGCAGATTACACGTATCTGAACGTTGTTCATTGGAAACGTGCCATCTGTCTGCAAGCCAAAGGTAAAGTTGAGGTCTTAAAAAATTCTGCCAAAACTGTCAGAAGTTCCAGCGGCGCTATTTTCAAGGTTCCGGCCGTGATGCGGCTGATCAAGCTTATTCGCACGATATACCGAACCGGAGTTGCCTTTTGCAAAAAGAACGTCTTTATACGAGATGGATTTAAGTGTGCCTATTGCGGTGCTGAGAAGCTACGGCTAACCATTGATCATATTATTCCAAAATCTAGAGGCGGTAAATCCAATTTTGAGAACTGTGTGGCGGCCTGCAAGCCGTGCAATATCAAAAAGGGTCATCAGACACCCAGAGAAGCAAACATGTTCCTCAAAGTAAGGCCCGTCCAGCCGACCATTTCAGAATTTTTAAGATTAAAGCTCCAAAAACTCGGTATAAATGATCTTTTAAGAGATCTGGGTGTTTATTAAGCTCACGGCATTCAGCAAATTCAACCAGCTATCACTTTTAACTCCCCCAAAAACATAGCTCTGGTTAACGAATAAGAGCCAACTGCTAATAGACTGGTCTGAATAAAATGGGGCAAGAGGTGAATATGAAACTTATTGCGGTTGGAACCAGTTATGTCGGGCTTTTACAGGCTGTCGTCTGTGCAGAAAAAGTTTTATTTGAAAAATGAAATATTTTAAACCCACTAAGGATGGGTACGATATTTTAATGATCGGGAATTATAATTTATGAAAGGCATCATTTTAGCAGGCGGCTCCGGTTCCAGGCTGTTTCCCATCACTCGGGGGGTCAGCAAACAATTGTTGCCGGTTTATGATAAACCCATGATCTACTACCCCCTGTCTGTGTTGATGATGGCCGGGATAAAAGAGATTCTGGTGATTTCAACCCCCCAGGATCTGCCGATTTTTGAAAGAATTTTAGGCGACGGTTCACAGCTAGGCCTGTCCTTTGCTTTCAAAGAACAACCGCGTCCCGAAGGTCTGGCCCAAGCATTTGTCATTGGAGAAAAATTTATTGGGAGTGATGCGGTAGCCCTTATTTTGGGCGACAATATTTTTTACGGTCCTAATTTATCAACGATTTTAAAAAGAGCGGTCCAATTAAAAAGTGGCGGATTGATCTTCGGATATCTGGTAAAAGACCCCCAACGCTATGGTGTGGTGAATTTTGATGCCAGCGGCAACGTCATTGGAATCGAAGAAAAACCCCAGCGGCCAAAATCAAATTATGCCGTACCCGGGTTGTATTTTTATGACAATCAGGTAATTAACATTGCTAAAAGCCTAAAACCCTCCGGGCGTGGTGAGCTTGAGATTACCGATATCAATATGGCATACTTACGGAAAGGAAATCTCAAAGTAGAGCTATTGGGACGCGGATATGCCTGGCTGGACACCGGCACCCATGAAGCGTTGCAGCAAGCGGCCAGTTACGTTCAGGCTATCCAGGAACGGCAGGGGCTTAAAATCGCATGCGTCGAAGAGATTGCTTACCGCCTGGGCTATATCAGCAAAGATGCGCTTGAAAATCTGGCTGACAGTATGACGCAAAATGACTATGGGCGCTATTTGCTGGATCTTGCAAATGATGTTGAATAGCGGAGGGGGCCCCCTAAGCAATCAGCACCGATGGCATCGATGTGTTACATGGCAGTCGCCCTAACCGATACAACTTATCTTAGATTTAAGATTCCTTTCAAATCGCATCAAATTTTGGTCTTACTTGTGGATGGGCGACCGACCGACGCAGGATTCCCTGACGACTTCCTTTTGAAGTTCCCTCCTCATGGTATTTGCTTGACAGGTTTTTGCAATCAAAGTAAAAAACTGAGTTTAATCTATAAATCCGATCGCTGGAATGAATGGATGACAACGGAGGAATGAATGGATTTCAAAAAGACGCTTAACCTTCCAAAGACCCGGTTTCCCATGAAAGCCAATCTTTCAAAGCGGGAGCCGGAACAGCTTAGAATCTGGGATGAGATTAATCTGCACCAACAAGTCAGAAATTCATCCAAAGGTCGGGAATTGTTCATATTGCATGACGGCCCACCGTATGCCAATGGCAATATCCACATCGGCACCGCGCTAAACAAGATCTTAAAAGATATTATCGTACGCTCAAAACAAATGGCGGGCTATGATGCTGTTTATGTTCCGGGATGGGACTGTCACGGTCTGCCCATCGAGCATAATGTTGATATTGAGATCGGTGAAAAGAAAAAAACGCTTTCTTTGGCCGATATACGACGGTTGTGCCGGGCGTATGCCGAAAAATTCATTGACATCCAACGTAATGAATTCAAGCGGTTGGGGGTAATGGGAGATTGGGAAAATCCCTATCTGACCATGAACTATGAGTACGAGGCGATCATCGCCCGGGAATGCGGTAAATTTGCCCGTGACGGAAGTCTGTTTCGCAGTAAAAAGCCGATCTATTGGTGCTTTACCTGTCAGACCGCCCTCGCTGAAGCCGAGATCGAATATCATGATGAATCCGCCCCATCGATTTTTGTGAAATTTGCACTGCAAGATGATCTCAGCAACGATTATCCGGCATTGGCCGGTAAATCCGTTTATGTTGTTATTTGGACAACAACGCCGTGGACGCTGCCGGCCAACCTGGCCATCGCCTTGCACCCGGAGTTTGAATACGTCGCCGTTGATGTCGGCCATGATACGGTTTATATCCTGGCACGCGAGCTGATGGAGTATTGTATGCAAACCTTCGGTATTGCGGAATATGAGATCATCGCCGAGATTAATCCGCAGGTGCTGGAGCGTAAACGCTGCCGTCATCCAATGGTCGAAAGGGATTCGCTCATCATCCTGGGCGATCATGTTACCCTCGAAGCCGGCACCGGATGCGTTCATACAGCTCCCGGGCACGGTCGCGAAGACTATGAAATCGGGCTCCAATATGACCTGGATGTCTATTCACCGGTCGATGATAATGGATGCTTTACCGATGACGTTGCGTTTTTCAAAGGCCAATTTGTTTTCGATGCCAATAAAAATATCAATAAAAAACTAGATGATATCGGTGCATTGGCAGCTGAGGGCCATATTGAGCACAACTACCCGCATTGCTGGCGCTGCAAAGAACCGGTGATTTTCAGAGCGACACCGCAGTGGTTTATCTCGATGGACAAGACCGGATTGCGACAAAATTCACTGGCCGCTATCGATACGGTCACCTGGATTCCGTACTGGGGGCGCGAGCGAATCTACGGCATGATTGAAAACCGTCCGGATTGGTGTGTTTCGCGGCAAAGGGCTTGGGGGGTTCCAATTACCGTTTTTTACTGCAAAGACTGTGAAGCCATTTTGCTGGATGAAAAGGTAATGGCAAAAGTCTATTCCCAATTTGAGCAGTTCGGTGCTGACATCTGGTTCGAAAAAGACATTTCCGATTTTCTTACCGATGATGTTACCTGTGCTGCCTGTGGCGGTCATTCTTTTGTCAAAGAAAATGACATTCTGGATGTATGGTTTGACTCGGGCGTAAGCCATGCAGCGGTGCTTGAGCCCAGGTCTGATTTACGGTGGCCAGCCGATTTGTATTTGGAGGGCAGTGACCAGCACCGGGGCTGGTTTCACAGTTCATTGCTGACAGCTGTGGGTATTCGAAAGCAGGCGCCTTACAAAGCTGTGTTAACCCACGGTTTTGTGGTGGATGCCGAAGGCAGAAAAATGTCAAAATCGTTGGGGAATGTGGTTGCACCCAGTGAGGTCATAGACAAATACGGCGCTGAAATCCTACGGTTGTGGGTATCGGCAACCGATTACAGAGAAGATATTCGTATCTCTGATAATATTTTAAAACAACTCAGCGACGCTTACCGGCGCATCCGCAATACCAGCCGGTTCATGCTGGGAAACTTGTTTGACTTCGATCCATCTGCAGATCGGGTTTCTTATGACGACATGCCTGAATTAGACCGCTTTGCTCTGCATAAATGTCAAACGATTATTGAAAAAACGCTTAAGGCCTATGATCGGTATGAATACCATATTATCTATCATGC
>JASFEV010000063.1:0-18223 GCA_050124655.1 Desulfobacterales bacterium | reverse complement strand
CTGTTATGGTGGCACCCCATACACAAGGTGGTCTGCTGATCGTGAAAATGACCCGCCATACGGCTGTTCGCTATCCGCTCCTCAATACTCCTGAAAATTTTCCGATGCGGGAAATTGACACCCTGATAGACATCTGACAAGCCATCGATGACAACCTTGTCTGGTATCTGTTCATCTGAAATGTCAGTATTATGACCGGGATTGTCCCGAAACGCATTGGCGGCAACTTCAGCCTTGGCTGCTTGATCCATGGGCCACGGGCCCAGAGCGGATCGATCGACGCGGTGACATAGATTACAATTTTGTTCCGCAATGGGCTTGACGGGCATACTGGCATGACAGCCCGCACAATTCTTTTCTTTTTGAGCCGCTTTGTGGCAGCCGATACAGCTGCGGGTGGAATCGTATGTATGCATGGCCTGGGCCAGTTGCACCTTGCCACCATCTGGAAGTCCGGTTTCCGTGTGGCAGTCTCCACATTTTTTCAGGGTTTCATGGTGGCAGGCACGGCAAGTCTGATTGGCGGCTTCATGCACCGCATGCTTAAACGGCACCGGGTTCATCTGCTTGGCCGCCAACTTGGCATCGGTCATGGTCTCTGTCATCCAACTCGCCAGTAGGGCAAATTCCGGTTGATTGCGTTCAATGCGCGGAATGGTTGTAAGGGTCTCTATGGCCTGCTGGGCCGAGCTACTATGGCAGCCGGCACATTCAACCGGACCGGCTTTTTTATTTTGGGTTGCCAGATTCTGATGACAATTGACACAGGCATCGTGGGATGCCGTCCGTATTGCTGAAGCAGATTCCGTTTTGGTTTCTCTGTGACAATAGCGGCAGCTACCCTCCTCACCTTTGGCATATACGGTTTTCTGCTTGGCTTCATCGTAGTTGTGATGACAGGCGCTGCAATTGGCGGAATCCTCGGATGTCTGTGGTTGAATTGTCTGGGAAGACGCGTGGCGGTAATGGAGGGATTTGTCAAAAAATATCGGCACCCAGGAACTTTCCACGGTAGTACTGGCCTGATGACATGAGCGGCAGTCACCCGTTATCGGTCCGGCCGGCTTTCCGGAAGCTGCGGTTTCTTCATGACAAGCCGTACAATTTTCATGGTATAGGACCATATTCGTCTCGGTGGTCCCATCCTCAATGCGCATATATTTGAAAACAAAGCGGCCGTCTTTTTTCAAATGACAACTGCTGCATTTCTTATTATCGGGGACACGTTCAGTGTGTGCATCGTGCAGGAACTGTACCGCGGGCATTGTATCGCCCCCTGATTTCGATGCAAGATCGATCATCAAAATATCCGGCCGCGGTTCGTCAAAGTCTGTTTTAGAATGAACGATAGTGATTACTAAAAATACGCCAGCCAGAAGAATCACTGCCACGATTTTTTTCCGCCACCGGGACGATAGTCTGTTTACCATGCTAGGTTCCTTTGATTTATATCCTATCAATGTGATAGGATATTTTCCTATCATTTTTATAGGAATTGTCAAGAATAAAATGCTCTCAACTGCATAAGGTTACAGTCACATGGGTCTATTAATATTATCAGAGTTTACATTCGTGCCTGATGGTTAATTTTGGAAGGGCGCTCTTATTGTTAGATTTCCAGAGGTAATATAGCGGTCTGGGGTTTTGTAGATTGGATTTAATAAAATGATGGCTAATACGATTTATGGCCCACCCTGCTTGATATCCACGATGGGCTGTACAAATTGGGATTCGGTATCCCAGGGAAACAAAATCCAGGTATCCTGGCTGACTTCGGTGATGAAGGTGTCCACCAGCGGCCGACCTTCGGGTTTGGCATAGACGGTGGCAAAGTGGGCTTTGGGCAGCATCTCTCTGACCAGACGCGCTGTCTGGCCGGTATCCACCAGATCGTCCACCAGAAGCCAGCCCTCGCTGTCAATCTTAACCGGTTTCAATATCGTGCTGGCGCCCTTGTCCCGTCCTTCATAACTGGAAACACAAACCGTATCCACCAGGCGGATTTCCAGTTCGCGCGCAATGATGGATGCCGGCACCAGGCCGCCCCGGGTAATGGTGACAATGCCTTTCCAGGCTTGCATATCCACCAAGCGCCAGGCCAAGGCCTTGGAATCCCGATGCAGCTGCTCCCAGGATATCGGGAAAGTCTTCGTGTAACGTTCTTGAGTTCCTTGCATATTGAACCTCTCTAAAATTGAGTGAATACTCAATTTGTTAGTCGTCAGTTGTTTGTTGTCCGTTGTAAAAAAAATGATGTAGAACTTATGCTGCTGCCTTATAGGTTCAGAAGATTTTGCTGCGGACAACGGGCGACTGACAACGGACATTGCGCTTTCAAGCGCAATAATGGCTTTATTTATCTTCCCGCATGTAGGACTTTGCCAGCGCGCTGGGTGCGCCCACGCGTTTGCTCAGGGCTTCCCACCAGGTCAAAATGACCAGCACCAAGACGGTGGCCAGGTATGGCATCATATTTAAAAAGGCGGCCGGAATGTTTGTTCCGGATGCCTGCAGCCGGAACTGCACGGCATTGATGCCGCCGAAAAGGATGGCGCCCCAGACCGCCCGGGCCGGGTTCCACATCGAAAAAATCACCAGGGCAATGACGATCCAGCCTCTGCCGCCGGTAATGTTTTCGGTCCACCCGGGGGCATAGGAAAGTGAGAGATGGGCGCCGCCGATGCCTACCAGCATGCCACCGAGAATGGTATACAGGTAGCGCGTCCTTGCAATATTGATTCCCATTGCATCTGCGGTTTGCGGGTTTTCACCCACCGCTCGCAAATTCAATCCATTGCGGGTTTTGTAAAGATAATACCAGCCGGCCGGCAGCAGCAGATAGATGATATATGTCATAATGTCCTGATTAAAAACGGCGCCGACGATCGGCAAATCGCTTAAAAGCGGTATAGCGACCGGTTCGAATTTGGCGCCCACCAACCCGACCAGATAGCCTCTATTTGATTCCGGACCCAGCCGTTGGCCGAGAAAACTGGCCATCCCCGACCCGAACAGAGTGATGCTCAAACCACTGACCACCTGATTAGCGCGCATGGTAATCGATAAAAATGCGTGGATACTGGACATGGCCCCACCCACCAGCATGGCCACCAGGATGGCCAGAAACAGGCTGCCGGTATGATAGACGGTGGCAAACGATGTCACCGCACTCATAAGCATTGTGCCTTCAACGCCCAGGTTGAGAATCCCGGAGCGTTCGGTATATATTTCTCCGACAGTGGCATACATCAGAGAGGTCCCGGAACGCAGGGTGATGGCCACTAAAGATGTTACCAGTTCGATCATATAGATGACGCTTTTTTTAGTTTGGTTCTAATGATGCGCAATTTGTATTCGGTAAACAGGGAGCCCGCCAGCATGGGGAAAAGCAGCATACCTTGCAATACGAGGCCCATGGCGGCCGGCAATCCCATCATCATTTGAACCTGATCACCTCCGACCAGAAGGGCGGCAATCAACAGGGCGACAAATATGGCCGCAATCGGATTAAGCTGTGCCAGCCAGGCCACAATGATGGCCGTGTACCCATAACCGATGGAAAGACCTTGCTGCAATCTGCGTGAGATCCCGGTGACCTCGCAAACCCCGGCCAGTCCGGCCAAAGCGCCTGCCAGCAAAAGGGCCATCATGATATTTTTGGCGATTTTGATACCCTGCGTCTGGGCAGCACCCGGATTATTACCGATGACCTCGAGTTCAAAACCCCAGCGGGTTCGGTTGAGCACAAACCAGAGCATCAATGCCAGAACCAGCGCAAAAATGAGACCCAGATGGGCCCGCCCTGCGATTCGCGGCAACCATGTGAAATCCGGAAACTGGGGTGTACCTGGAAAACCGAAGCCTTTGGGGTCGCGCCATGGCCCGTAGTAGAGATGCTCAGCAAAAAGAATCGCCACGTAGTTGAGCATCAAGGTGGTCAGAACCTCATCCACCTTTAAACGGACTTTGAGCAGGGCAGGGATGCCGGCCCAGAATGCTCCCGCGAGCATACCCACCAGGATGGCCAGCGGCAGGACCATCCAAGATGGCAGAAAAGGAGACCAGAATAAAGCGACCCAGGTCGCTGCGATGCCGCCAAGGGTCAGCTGACCTTCGGCGCCGATATTCCAGAATTTTAGACGAAAGGCGATCAACACGCCCAGACCGGTCAGCATCAGCGGAGTGGCCTTTACCAGCGTTTCGGTAAAATTCGGCCATGATCCGAATGCCCCCTTAAACATGGCGATAAACGTCACAAACGGATTGGCTTTGAAGATGGCCAGCAGGATAGCGGTCAGCACCAGCGATATAAAGAAAGAAGACAGCGGGACCAGAAAAAGGGCTTTGCGAGAGAGCGTTTTTCGTTTTTCGAAAACAAATCGCATGTCTGTTTCTATCTTGATAAACGGTGACTAAGTAAGATTTTTTACCACGAAAGCGCAAAAATATTGAAACACGAAAAAATTCACAAAAATTCATGCTTTAAAAATTTCGTGTTTTCGTCGTTGATTCTAAACATTCCACTATTCCAACTTTAAGTCGTAATTTCTTCCAATGTCACCCCGGCCATCATCATGCCCAGTGTTTCGGTATCGGCCTCACTGGATGGAAGAATACCCATGACTCTACCTTCAAATAACACGGCGATTCGGTCCGCGACGGTGACCAGTTCTTCAAGGTCTTCCGATACCAGTAAAACAGCAGTACCCGCCTCGCTCTGCTCGATCATCTGTTTGCGAACAAATTCGGTGGCGCCCACATCCAGGCCCCGGGCCGGGTAAGCGGCCACAAGTAGCCCACGACAGGCATCAATTTCCCGGGCTAGAATGGTTTTTTGGATATTACCCCCGGAAAGAAACTTGGCATGCGTGTGCGGGGTGGGCGTATCGATGCGAAACAGATCAATCATGCGCCGGGCCAGCTCGAGTATGCGGGCCGGGTGCAAGAATCCCTTTTTGACCAGAGGGGGCTTGCGATAGCATTTCATGGCCAAGTTGTTGGCTACACTCATGTCACCGGCAACGCCCCGGGCGATCCGGTCGGCCGGGATGTGACTGACGCCGGAATTTATGATCTCCAGCGGTGATTTATTGGTTTTGTCTTCGTCAAAGATACGGATGGTTCCGCCGCTGACATTACGCAGGCCGGTCAGAATTTCGACCAGTTGTTTCTGGCCGTTGCCGGCCACACCGGCAACACCCAAAATTTCACCGGAACGAATGCTGAAAGAAATTCCGCTGAGAGCCGGTAGGCCCTTGTCATCGTTTGCACTGACATCCGTTAACTCCAGGGCAACATCACCCAGGCTGTGTTCCTTTTTTTCCAGCCGAAAGAGCACGTCCCGCCCCACCATTAAACGGGCTAACTCCTGGGGATTGGTTTGGCTGGTTTGCTTTACGGTGACCAGGCGGCCTTTGTTCAGCACCCTGACCCAGTCGGAAAATGCAATGACCTCTTCCATTTTATGGGTGATAAAGATGGCGGATTTGCCTTCACTCGTCATCTGCTGAAGAATACCGTTGAGCTCTTTGGATTCTTGAGGGGTTAAGACGGCGGTGGGTTCATCCAGTATCAGGATTTCAGCGCCGCGGTAGATGAGTTTGAGAATTTCAACCCGCTGTTGCTCGCCGACGCTCAACTGCCAGATGCGACTTTCAGGGTCGACCTGAAGATTGTATCGGTCAGAAAGCTGCCGGATGCGATCATTGACATTGGCCATATCCGGCACAAACGGCAGGTCGGGCAATCCCAGGATAATATTTTCCGCCACCGTCATGGTGTCCACCAGCATAAAATTTTGGTGAACCATTCCGATGCCGAGCAGCATGGCATCCCGCGGAGAATCAATCTCGACCTGCTTGCCGTGGATATAGATCTCACCTTCATCAGCCCGGTACATGCCGGCCAGCACATTCATCAGGGTACTTTTGCCGGCACCGTTTTCGCCCAGCAGGGCCAGAACCTCACCGGGATAAAGCTCAACATCCACGTTTTCGTTGGCCACCACATTGGGGAACCTTTTGGTGATCCCCTTCATTTCCAGAATCGGCGTTTTCACTTATTTCTTTTCTCTCCAGAGATAACGATTGGCAAAGGGCTAAGGGCAAAGCGCATAGCGTCAAAAACTTGATATTTTCTTATAACGAAATATCACCCTATGCTCTATGCCTATTTCACGCAAACCCGCCAAGGCGCAAAGGTTTTTTGTAAGTCGTTTGAAAAAAGAAAAAAGGGTAAAAAATGGTTTTAAAACCTTAGATCACGCCCAATAGCACGGCGCAAATATAAAGAATAAAAGGTGAAAAAGTGGATTTTAAAGCTCCAGATTATCCCCGAGGGCAAGGCGTAAGCCGGTTCGAAAGTGGAGCATACACGCCAGTATTCGAGCATTTCGAACCGGCTTATAACGCAGCCATCGGGGATTAGATGGGCTTTAAAATCCACTTTTACTGGCCGGCTTTGCCTATGACACCCTCAACAAAATAGCTCATATTGAGCATATCCGCGTCGCTCATCTTGCCACCGGCCGGGACCACTTCCTTGCCGCTCTGATCTTTGATGGGACCGTAAAAAACATCCCACGTTCCGTTTAAGATTTCCTTTTGCTTGGCAGCGACCAAATCTTTGACGGCCTGCGGCACTCTGGGGCTAAATTCCGACAGCTTGACGATGCCGTCTTTCAACCCGCCCCAGTACTGGTGCGTTTTCCAGGTGCCGTCCATAATGGCTTTGACGGTGCTGACGTAATAGGAGCCCCAGTTCCATACCGGGCTGACCAGGACGCTGTCACCCACAAAGGCCCGCATATCGGAATCGTAGCCAATACTCATTAAATTTCTTTCTTTGGCGGCTTTCTGCGGCTCGGTGGTGTCCTGATGCTGGGAGATCATGTCCGCTCCGGCATCCAGCAGGGCAACCGCTGCTTCACGCTCTTTAACCGGATCGAACCAGGTATTGGTCCACACCACCCTAACCTGAGCATTTGGGTTAACCGAACGAACACCCAGCGTAAAGGCGTTAATACCCCGAATGACTTCCGGAATGGGGAAAGCCGCCACATAGCCGATAATGTTGGTTTTGGTCATTTTCCCGGCCACGATTCCGGAAAGATACCGCGGTTGATACATGCGGCCAAAATAGGTGCTCATGTTGGGAGCGGTTTTAAATCCCGAGCAGTGCTCGAAATAGACTTTAGGAAAATCCCGTGCCACCTCCAGCATGGGGTCCATATACCCGAATGAGGTTGCAAAGATGACCTTGTAGCCTTGCTGAGCATACTGCCGAATGACCCGGGCCGCATCCGGTCCTTCGGGCACGCTCTCGATATAAGTGGTCTTGACTTTGTCGCCGAATTCAGATTCGAGCATCTTTCTGCCGGTATCGTGTTCCCAGCTCCAGCCGAGATCACCGATGGGGCCGACATAGATAAAGGCTGCTTTCAAGGGTTCCGCGGCATCCACCTGGGTCGGTCCCAGTGCCCCGCCGCCAAACGAAACCCAGGCAAACGCAACAAAAATTACGATTGTTATCAATACGTTGGTTCTTTTCATGATAGCCTCCTTTCAAAATTGATGAAGCTGGAAAGTTAAATGCTATAAACGGAGTGATCTCCTAAATTTATTGACTATAAATGAAAATGGACGTTGAGTGCTCTGGCTCAGCCACAATTTTTTTCGGTCTGCTGAGCGTGGTTGGAACATTGTGATTGGATTCAGGTGACGTATCACAACCTGTTTGCGAGTGCAAGCATCAGATACGCATCTTTGCGCATCTGGCAAAGAACGACCTGTTTTGACAACCGATCCTTTATTTTTTGGTTAAATGCGGGTATGGTCTTCAATACAAGTAATTAGGGTTGCGTCCCGCAAGTAATTTACAAAATAGTGATCGCTTTTGTCAGTCATCTTTTTCAACATGTCAGGTTTCAGTTTTCAGAGGTCAGAGGTCAGACGACAGAAGACAGATTGAAAACTGGAAGATCAGACGATCTATTCTGTCCTCTGTTTTCTGTTCTCTGTCCTCTGTTTGCTGACGCCTGAAACCATTTCTATTCAATAAGGAGCCGTCCGATTGCAGCATATGCACGGTTTAAAATGTCTGGTTTGCGGCAAGCGCCATCCTTCTGAAGCGGTCGATTACGTCTGTCCGGATCATGGCGATGATGGTGTTCTGGATGTTATCTACGATTACGATTTCATCAGCCGGCAATTTAGCAAGAAATCCCTGCTGCAATCCACCGATTTTTCCATCTGGCGCTACCGGCCCCTGCTGCCCATAGATCCCCGTATTCCTGTTCCAGACCTCTCGATTGGCTGGACACCTTTGTACCCGGCCCGACGCCTGTCGGCGGATCTCGGGCTGAAAAAGGTATGGGTCAAGGACGACGGCCGCCAGCCGACGGCTTCCTTTAAGGACCGCGCCAGCGCGATTGCCTTGGTTAAGGCTAAAGAAAAAAACGCGTCAATCATCACCACGGCCAGCACCGGAAATGCGGCCGCCGCTTTGAGCGGTCTATGTGCCAGCATGCAGCAAGCGAATGTGATTTTTGTTCCGGAAACCGCGCCTCAGGCTAAAATTGCCCAGCTGCTGGTCTTCGGCTCCCGCGTGTTTCTGGTCCAAGGAACCTATGACGACGCATTTGAGCTTTGTCTGCAGGCCACCCGAAATTACGGCTGGTACAATCGTAATTCCGGATTCAATCCGTACATGACCGAAGGCAAAAAAACGGCTGCTTATGAAATTTGCGAGCAAATGGACTGGAATGCGCCGGACTGCATTTTTGTCTCGGTGGGAGACGGCTGCATTATCGGGGGATTGCACAAGGGCCTAAAAGATCTGCATGCAATGGGATGGATTGATCAAATGCCCAGACTGATGGGGGTTCAGGCTGCTGGCAGCAGCTATCTTTACGCGGCCTGGAAAAACAAAGAGGATATTCTCACCAAACCACCGATCGATGCGCATACGGTGGCCGACAGCATCAGCGCAGGCTTACCGCGGGACCGCATCAAGGCCCTGGCAGCCGTCAATGAAACCGCCGGGGCCTTCATCCGTGTGGATGATAACGATATACTGGCTGCCATCCCAAAATTAGCCCGCAGCACGGGCGTATTTGCAGAACCTGCCGGCGCGGCCGCATATGCCGGCCTGGTAAAGGCGGCCGATCAACGGCTGGTGTCCGGTGATGAAAACATCGTGATTATAAATACCGGCAATGGTTTAAAGGATGTCGCCGGCGCCATGCAGGCCGTTGAGCAGGTCGGGACACAGCCGTTTCGGGTTTCCCCGGACCTCAAGGCGCTGCAGCAGGTGGTGGAGGGGTGGTAGCGGGCTTCTGGCTCCTTGCTGCTGGCTGCTGGCTACCGGCAAACAGGCTGCAATTCAGGTGTCATGATTTAACTGTTGCGAGTTGCGCGTTCCGTGTTGCGGGTTTCGAACAGCCAGAAGCGAGTTGCCAGCGGCCAGAGGCCTGATACATGGTGCCCGTCAGCTTGGTAAAGGGGGAGAGGTTGACACCCTGACATATCGATTTGAAGGAGATAAAATCGTGATTGATCTGACCATTGTCCCCGAGGGACTCGAAAGTGCTGTTCAAAGAGCCAAAGAAAAAAACATCATTATTCCGACCTTCACACAGCAGAAAGACCCCGCCCATATTCCGGGTGCCATCGTTTCCAAATTGAAAAACATCGGGCTGTGGGACATCGATCCTTTAAATCTCTTTCGGATCACCTGGCACAATGAGCCGGTTGCTTACGGGGGCGGGTTTGGTGCAGTCAACTTCATCGAATTTCCCGCGGCACTCACCGGCGTTGAGGCGCGTATTGTAGCCATTGTCGGCAAATGGTTCCCGACTGGGGCACACAAGGTGGGGGCGGCATTTGGCTGTCTGGTCCCCCGGCTGGTGACCGGTCAGTTCGATCCCACCACCCAGAAGGCCGTCTGGCCTTCGACGGGTAACTACTGTCGTGGCGGGGCTTACGATTCCACCTTGCTGGGCTGCGATTCCATCGCCATTCTGCCGGAAGGCATGAGCCAGGAGCGCTTTGACTGGCTTGCATCGGTTTCCGGGGAAATCATCAAAACCCCGGGCAGCGAAAGCAATGTCAAAGAAATTTTTGACAAATGCTGGGAGCTGCGGGCATCCGGGCAGGATCTGATGATTTTCAACCAGTTTGACGAATTCGGCAATTACCTCTGGCACCACGAAATCACCGGTCCGGCGGTGCTGGAAGTCCTTAAACGTATCATGGGTCCCAAGGATCGATTTCAGGGATTTATGTCGGCCACCGGTTCAGCCGGTACGATTGCCTGTGGCGATTTTCTCAAAAAGCAATTCCCAACCAGTAAAATTGTGGCATGCGAAGCGCTGCAGTGTCCTACCCTGCTGCGCAACGGTTTCGGCGAACACCGCATTGAGGGCATCGGCGACAAGCATGTGCCCTGGATTCACAATGTTAAAAACCTCGACATGGTGGTAGCGGTTGACGATGAAATCCCCATCAGTCTGATGCGCCTCTTTAACGAGCCGGCCGGCAAAAAATATCTTGCCGCCAAGGGCGTTCCCTCCGCGCTGCTGGATCTGCTGGACCTGCTGGGCATATCCTGTATTGGTAATCTGGTGACGGCCATTAAGTTTGCACGCTATTATGAATTGGGTGAACATGATATTGTCATGACGGTGCTGACCGACTCCATGGAGATGTATGCCAGCCGGCTGGTCGAACTCAACCAG
Source organism: Desulfobacterales bacterium (assembly GCA_050124655.1). Taxonomy (GTDB): domain Bacteria; phylum Desulfobacterota; class Desulfobacteria; order Desulfobacterales; family JAHEIW01; genus JAHEIW01. Next base: position 7,488 of record JASFEV010000063.1, on the reverse strand, counting down.
AAACGCGGTGAGTTTACCGATAGCGATGCATCTGCCGTATATGCCCGCCACATTGAAGGATTGACCATCGACAATATGGAGGAGCTGACCTATTACGGCCGCAAGCGCATCCACAATCTCAAATACTATACCTGGGTTGAGCAGCAGGGCAAAACCTATGAAGAGATTCAACGCCAATGGTACGATGATGATTACTGGGACAGCATTCCCACCTGTGCGGATCAAATCGATGCCCTGATCGAGGAATTCAATGCGAAAACCGGCCTGCTCAAAACGCTCTAATGCACCAAAGTGTCGGGTTATAAGATACAGGCTTCTGGCAACTTGCTTCTGGCAGCTGGCTATAACGATTTGTCTGAAATTCAGATAAAACAAATAGCCAGAGGCCAGCCGCGAGAAGCCAGCAGCAAAAATAGCTGACACCTACAATGGGGAAATACTGAATGAACATTGACTTTAAAGCCGTTTGGAACCGTGCCAACGAATATAAACCAGCGATATCAAAATTTTTGCGGGATATGATTGCCATTCCCAGCGAAAGCCGCCAGGAAGAAAAGGTGATTCAGCGGATCAAACAGGAAATGCAGGCGGTCGGGTTCGACCGGGTGGATATCGATCCTATGGGAAATATTTTAGGGTATATCGGAAACGGCCGGCACCTGATTGCGATGGACGCCCACGTGGACACCGTGGGCGTCGGGAACCCGGCCTTATGGGATTATGATCCGTACCTGGGATATGAAGATGAAGATATCATCATGGGGCGCGGCGCCAGCGACCAGAAAGGCGGTATGGCTGCTATGGTGTATGCCGGCAAAATCATCAAAGATCTGGGTCTTAAAGACGATTTTACGTTGTTGGTGACCGGAACGGTTCAGGAGGAAGATTGTGACGGCCTCTGCTGGCAGTATATCATTAATGAAAGCAACATTCGCCCCGAATTCGTTGTTTCCACCGAACCCACTTCCTGCCGGATATATAGAGGTCAGCGCGGCCGGATGGAAATCAAGGTGTCGACCAGCGGGATTAGCTGTCATGGCTCAGCCCCTGAAAGGGGCGACAATGCGATTTTCAAAATGGCGCCGATTCTCAATGAGCTGCAGATTTTAAACGGCCGTCTGAAGGAAGACGATTTTTTAGGCAAGGGAACCCTGACGGTTTCAGAAATATTTTCCAGCTCGCCTTCACGCTGTGCGGTTGCCGACGGCTGCTGGATCTCGATCGATCGGCGATTGACTGCCGGTGAAACCGGTGAAAGCGCTTTGCAGGAAATTCGAGATCTGCTGGCCGTCAGAGATGGCGGCGCCCAGGTGGATATGTATACCTATGACCGGCCATCTTATACGGGCCTGGTGTATGCGACGGATTCTTATTTCCCGGCCTGGACCCTGGAAGAAAAGCACCCGGCCTGTCAGACGCTGGTGGCCGGTTATCAAAACCTTTTTGGCAAAGATCCGGTGGTGGACAAGTGGACGTTTTCCACCAACGGGGTAGCCATTACCGGGATGTCTGACATTCCCTGTATCGGTTTCGGCCCGGGGCATGAAGATCAGGCCCACGCTCCCAACGAGAAGACCTGGAAAAGCGAGCTGGTGCAAGCTGCTGCCATGTATGCAGTCATACCGGCCATATATGTTGAGCAATTTACCCGATGATAAAATTTAATTTAAACGGTGCGGAAACATCCTACGATGGCGACCCCAAACAGTCTCTGCTTAACTATTTAAGAGAGACGGCGGGCATTGTCTCGGCAAAAAACGGCTGCAGCGGAGAAGCCACCTGTGGTGCCTGCCTGGTTGAGGTGAATGCCAAGCCGGTACTGTCTTGTGTAACGCCCATGCAAAAGGTAGATGGTGCCCGCATCATCACCATTGAAGGTTTTCCGGTAAGCCTGCGCAAAACCCTCGGGCGGGCATTTGTGGTCAAAGGTGCCGTCCAGTGTGGCTTTTGCACGCCCGGTTTTTTGTCACGCACCAAAATACTTCTGGAGCACAATCCCCAACCCAGTCGGCAGGAAATCATAAAAGCCCTTCGATTTAACCTGTGCCGTTGCACCGGCTATGTCAAAATTATCGAAGCTATTGAGCTAGCGGCCGAGCATATCCGCAACAATCAGAAAATCCGATTCACTGCCAGCGGCAAGGTGGGCTCCTCTCAACCCAAATACGATGCCTATGACAAAGCGGTGGGCCGTAGTGCATTTATCGATGATATGCGCATCGATGGCATGCTGCATGGTGTTCTGAAATTCAGCGACCATCCCCGGGCGCGGATACGCCAGATCGATGTTTCCGCAGCAGAAAGCATGCAGGGTGTCGTTCGTATTTTTACGGCCAGTGATATTCCCGCTGAACGTACCATTGGCGTGATTCACCAGGACTGGTCGGTTATGATTGCGCCAGGTGAGACCACGCGGTACATCGGGGATGTCGTAGCCGGCGTGGTGGCCGAAGACGAAGATACTGCCCGACGGGCTGCTGCTGCCATCGCTGTGGAATATGAAATCCAAGAGCCGTTAACAGATGTGCATATAGCTGAAACCAGCCCCGTTAACGTTCATGAATCCGGCAACCTGTTGAGTGTATCCCATATTCAACGCGGCGATGATATTGATTCAGTTCTAAAGGCGTCGGCTTATACGGTGGAAGCCACTTACCAGACCCAGCGGGTGGAACACGGGTTTTTGGAGCCTGAGGTCGCGATTGCGCTGCCGGTGGGCGCGGATGGGATTGAACTTTATGTTCAGAGCCAGGGCGTCTATGAGGACCAGCGACAGATTGCCCGCATCCTCGGTGTTGCCAGCGATAAGGTCAGCGTAAAACTGGTACCCACCGGCGGGGGATTTGGCGGCAAAGAAGATTTGACCGTCCAGGGACATGCGGCTGTATTCAGTTTTCTGCTGAAAAAACCGGTCAAGGTCGGCTTAAGCCGCACAGAATCCATTCGCATGCATCCCAAACGACACCCCTTTCACATGCAATATGCCCTGGGGTGTGATGAAAAAGGCAAGCTGACCGGATTGTTCGCACGCATTTTAGGGGATACCGGCGCGTATGCATCATTGGGGGGCGAAGTGCTGGAGAGGGCTGCAGGCCATGCTACCGGGGCCTATTATGTTCCGAATGTCGATATCGAATCCAAAGCGGTTTATACCAACAATATCCCTTGTGGCGCCATGCGGGGCTTTGGGGTTAATCAGGTCACCTTTGCTATGGAAGGCTGCATTGAACAGCTGTGTGCCCGGGGCGGGTTTGATCCCTGGCAGTTGCGGTATGATAATGTCCTTGATACCGGCAAGGCCACGGCTACCGGACAGATCCTGGGTGAGGGTGTCGGTCTGAAAGAGACGCTGCTGGCGGTCAAAGATGAATATTATGCGGCCAAAACAGCAGGGCTGGCCTGCGGAATCAAAAATTGCGGCATCGGCAACGGCGTCCTCGAAGAATGTGACGTTAAAATTGTAATCAAATCCAAAGATCGCATTCTGCTGCAGCACGGCTGGACCGAAATGGGTCAGGGAGTGGACACTGTCGCCCAGCAGATTCTGTGCGAAGAAATCGGAATTGATAACCCGGACTGTATCGACGTCAGTGTCAGCACCGAGTCCAAAGCACGGGCCGGCATGACCACCGCCAGCCGCGCAACCTTTCAGATGGGACATGCCATTATCAGCGCTGCGCGTGATCTCAAAAAGGATTTAGCCACTCAAAGTTTAGCGCAATTGAACGGCAAGGTCTATACTGGCCGCTGGGTTTGTGATTGGACCACCCGGCTCGGCGAACCGGGCGAAGTGCTGACCCATTATTCCTACGGCTATGCCACCCATCTGGTGATATTGGACGAGCGCGGAAAGGTAGATCGCGTGGTTGCCGCCCATGACGGCGGACGCATCATCAATCCCACTTTGTTTGAAAGCCAGATCGAAGGAGCGGTCGTCATGGGCCTTGGCTATGCACTTAGCGAGGAGCTTCCCATGGAGGACGGGCAGTTGAAAACAAAACGTTACGGCAAGCTGGGTATTCCGCGGATCAAACAGGTGCCGCGTATTGAGGTTAAGATGGTTGAAGTTAGAGATCCTTTAGGCCCCTACGGTGTCAAAGGGGTCGGGGAGATCGGCAACATCCCCACGGCCGGCGCCGTTGCCAATGCATTGTTTCGGTATGATGGGGTGCCGCGGTATCAGTTGCCGATCAGGAAGCGGCAAAAAGTATCATAGATTCTGTGTTAGGTGTAACATATGATTTGTTTTTTCGAGGACGAGTACGAGGACGACGACGAGGACGAAATTTTATATGCTTTATCGTCCTCGTACTCCTACTCGTCCTCGGCTTTTTAATTAGGTGCATAATAAATCAAATAATCGGCAATTACAACGTTCCACAAAGAAAGCGCCAGACAGCCAAGAGCCAGCGGCCAGAAGCCAAGTAACCCTGAAGCAGAACCGGGAACCGAATTAATAGGAAGGAAAATGAATGACACTGTACTTAAAGGATGCCACCTATATCGATTGGAAAACCCTGGCGTTTACATCGACCCATCTGGCGGTGTCCCCGGGTGATGACGGCCGTATTCAGTTTTTGGATGCACTGCCGTCAGCTGATGACCTGGGCGCCGATGATAAAATTTTGGATTGTCGCCAGCGGTTGGTTACCCGCGCATTTGGTTGCGGTCATCATCATATCTATTCCGCTCTGGCCAGAGGGATGCCGGCACCGGCGAAAATACCACATGATTTTTTGGAAATTCTGCAATATATCTGGTGGCACCTGGATAAATCCCTCAATACCGATATGATCGAAGCCAGTGCGCTGGTTTCGGCATTGTATTGCGCTAAGAACGGGGTGACCTTTGTCATCGATCATCATGCATCCCCTTTTGCCATCGATGACTCGTTGGAGACCATTGCCAGGGCATTTGATCGGGTCGGTATTTCCCATTTGCTGTGTTATGAGATATCCGACCGGGACGGTGAGGGGCCTAAAGAAAAAGGCCTGCAGGAAACCGACACTTTTTTAAGTTCCGGCCGTCAGGGCCATGTCGGCCTGCATGCCTCTTTCACCGTCGGTGACGATCTGCTCAAGCGGGCCATCGATCTGGCTTACAAGCACAACACCGGCCTGCATGTGCATGTTGCTGAAGATGCGGTCGATCAGGACGCCTGTTTAAAAAAATACAATAAAAGGGTGGTGGAGCGCTATGCGGATGCCGGTGCGCTGGAGCTGTCAAAATCGATTTTTTCTCACTGTATCCATTTGGTCGAAAAGGAAAAACAGCTGCTGCGTGAAGCCGACATTTATATCGTGCAGAACACCGAAAGCAACTTGAATAACAATGTGGGCGTCACCAATTACCGAGAGCTGGGCGAAAACATCATCCTGGGAACCGACGGTATGCACAGCGACATGCTGCGAAGCGCCAAGGCTGCATTTTTAACCGGTCAGGCAACCGAAGGTCTGGGTATGGACACGGTTTACAGTCGCTTTCGAAAGGTACACGATTATATCCGGGACAACGGATTTAGCGGCGACGGGGACAATCATCTGGTTATTTTGGACTATGATTCCCCCACAGATATCGATGCTGGAAATTTTTTAGGGCACTTTGTTTATGGGCTCGACGCCCGCCACGTGGAGAGTGTGATTGCCGGCGGCAGGCTGATCGTTGAAAATAGAAGGCTGCTGACGGTGGCCGAAGACGAAATTCTGGCCTATTCACGAGAGATGGGCCGTCAGCTGTGGGAAAAATTGTAAGAGTAAAATTATAAGTGCCTAAAATGCCTAAATTGATCTAAAGTGACTAAAGCCCGCCCTGGCGCCTTGGGTTTAATTTTGATTTCAAAGCAATTGTTGCCTTTGGTAGATTAGAGCTTTTCAGATATGATATCCAGTTCTGGGCCAGGGTTATGGAATTCTGTCATTTAAAAAAAGATTGAGCGAAGCGAAACCACCAATTTAGGCACTTTAGGCATTTTAGCTCAATTTAGTCATTTTTAAAAACAGAGGTTTCAAACGAATGGATAAAGCCGAAATTTTGAAAAGTATCGAATCCTTGGCACGAAAAAATGTCAAAGGGATGTATCTGAACGATTTTCTGTTGACCTGGGATAAATCCGAGGATGAAATTGCCGCCACCCTGCAGACAGCGGAAATACTGCACGCCCTGCGCCAGCAGAACATATCCAGCCGAGTATTCGATACCGGGCTGGCCATTTCAATTTTCAGAGACCAATCCACCCGGACTCGCTTTAGTTTTGCCAGCGCCTGCAATTTGCTCGGACTGGCCATCCAGGAATTGGACGAGGAAAAATCACAGATTGCCCACGGCGAAACCGTGCGGGAAACGGCCAACATGATTTCGTTTCTGACGGAGGTGATCGGTATTCGTGATGACATTTATATCGGTGAGGGTCACTCCTATATGAAAGAAGTGGCCCGGGCAGTCAGTCAAGGGCACCAAGAGGGCGTGTTGTCGCGGCGGCCCACTCTGGTCAACCTGCAATGTGACATTGATCATCCCACCCAGACGATGTCCGATGTGCTTCATCTGATCCATTATTTCGGAGGTGTTGAAAATTTGAAGGGAAAAAAAATCGCCATGTCGTGGGCCTACTCACCGTCCTATGGCAAACCGCTGTCGGTTCCTCAAGGCATCATCGGCCTGATGACCCGCTTCGGGATGGATGTTGTGCTGGCCCATCCCGAAGGATACAATCTGATGCCGGAGGTGGTGGCAGTGGCGCAATCAAACAGCGAACAATTCGGGGGTTCTTTCAGCCAGGTGACGAGCATGGCAGACGCGTTCAAGGATGCCGACATTGTTTATCCGAAAAGCTGGGCACCTTCTAAAGTTATGGAAGAACGCACCCGCTTGCTGCAGGGCGGCGATCGCAAAGGACTGCAGGCGCTTGAGAAACGCTGTCTGGAGATCAACAAGCAACATATCGATTGGGAATGCACCGAGAAATTGATGAAAATGACCCGGCAAGGCCAGGCGCTGTATATGCACTGTTTGCCGGCCGACATCAGCGGCGTCAGCTGTGAGCGAGGCGAAGTGGAGGCCTCGGTCTTTGAGCGTTACCGGGTGGCGCAGTACACCCAGGCCGGATATAAACCCTACATCATTGCGGCGATGATCTTTTTGAGTAAATTTAAAGATCCGGCGGAAAAATTATCTGAGCTGGCCCATAACGACAAGCCACGGTTTTTCTCTTAAATGCACAGCACGGAAAATGGCACCCGGCATAGGGCAGAGGGCAAAGCGCATAGCGTTGAAAGATTGAATTCTTTTGCATGGAGTCAAAACGCCATGCCCTATGCTTTATTCCCTATGGGAGTCAGCTGCAGGCAAACCTTAGATGAACAAAGCTAAGCGAACTGGAAAAAGGATATGAGTGACAAATTCACCTGTTGCCCGATAGACCGTTTGCTGCAATGGATCCTGGAGGAAGAAAAGCAGGGCCACATCTTCGGGATTCGCCAAGAACTTTTC
>JASFEV010000062.1:0-18291 GCA_050124655.1 Desulfobacterales bacterium | reverse complement strand
TTCTATCAAAAGAGACTTGAAACAGAAGGCTCTTATTAACTCACGAACAGAATAGAAGCAATGCGTTAGACACGGAGATGGAAAACAAATTCGATTAACTGTTTGGGGTTCATATAAACCGGAGCTTACCCCTCAAGACATCCATTACATATCTGTATCTGTAATCATCATATTTTATATTTCCTCCACCAACAATTATCTGGAGATTGTATATTTGGTATACGCAACCCACACTTTGACTGACTTTAAGGTTGCGGCTATACTCTCAAAATCTGAAGGAAATGCAAAACTATAAGATTTTAGGAAGGAATCAAACACTCAAGACGTCAGAAATTGTGCCTTTTTTAGTGCCCGCCATATCTCATTTTTCCTAAAAAAACCTAACATTTCCCAACTATATAAGAATAAAAAAGTGAATGATAACAAGCAATAAACTGATATACTTGACTTTTTAATTTAAAGTTGTTCCGACTTAAGATCTCACGGTGGCAAAAGGACAGCGAGTTGAGCCGCAGGCGAAATCCGCCAGTTGTGTGGTGGGTGAATGCCGTCAACAATTTTTTACGAAAATCAAAGACTTCGTTCCAGGTTAATCGATTTGGAAGGGCTAAATTGGTTTGAGCTAAAAAAATGCATCAGTACGGAATCATTCCAGTCAACCAAGGTGTTAATTTTTTGAACGCCGAGTGTTTTAACATGATCCATAAACTCGTTAATCAACTTCTTTCCGATACCCTTATGCTGATGATCAGGATCAACACCGATGGTATCCAGCCGTGCTTCTTCCTGGAAAATACCATATTCTCCCATATATAATTCCCCCATTACAAATCCCACCACAGTTCCATCCGTTTCCTCTGCCACCAGGGACGTGGGTAAAAAATCTTTGGAGTTAAAAAGCTTATCAAACCTCATTTCATAGTACTCTGGCCGGGAAACCTTGAGTACTTTCTCGTCAATCGCAACCACAGCGTCAAAATCCTCAACCTTCATGAGTCTAATTTTAATGGCGCTCTCGTTCATGGGTTCTCCTTTCTCTATATGGATGGATAAATGCATGGTAAATTGTCGGCAAACTAACTGTCAACTGTTTTCGTTTATGCCGATACTTGTGCAAAGAATGGAAAAAACCAGAATGTGAGGAAATTGTTGGGATTACAGAGGATTAAAGTTTCAGCGAGCATCAGGCGTGTCCCCGTTCGCGTGGAACTGCGCTGATCCGGATGGCTGTTCCCCTAATATTTAAGACCTGTCTCCTGTAAAAGCCCACAATCGATTCCTGAATCCTGGACTCACTATCCGTTGCGTTTTTGCTTGACAGATTCCGGGGAACCTCTTACAACTACTTTATAGCTAAATTATAGTTAATTTATAGCTTAAGACGAGCCAGTTCAACCTCTGACATGGCGCAAATTTTAAATTAAATAACAAACATTTCAATAACTTAGCATATTATATTCGCGTCACAGGAAATTCGGCCGGTGCCAATCTGGAATTCCGGAGATGAGGGCCGAGAGGAAATCAATATCCGCCAAAACGATGAGGATATGGTCGCCTTGAAGACAGAAATGGGCCTGAAAGAGATCAGCGGAAAGCCGAAAGATCCTGGCAAATCCCATCGAAGCAAGTTCGGGATCTACGGGGAAGAGTTGATCGAAAAGGAAGTCAAAAAGTCCGGAAACTGCGGCCGAGTCTACCTGCCCCCGAATTGGGTGGGCAAGCAAGTCAAAATTATTCGCATCGATTGATCGAGAAAGGGATGCGGGCTATTTTGCGTTAATTGCCTGCAACCCATGATCAGTCAAAGAGTATGTCACGAATTCAGTCCATCTAGAAGGAAAAAAAAATGAGATACGCCGAGACAGGGATTAATTTAGAGATAGATCTAACTCGAGGAAACATTGTGAAGGTACCAACGGATCCAAGGGAAACCGAGCTTTATCTGGGCGGTCTGGGTACGAGCGCCAAGATATTATGGGACAGGGTTCCCCCTGAAGTTGAACCTTTTTCACCCGATAATCTCCTCATATTCAGCGCCGGACTTTTGTGTGGCACACCTGCTATCGGTTGTAATCGTACTATTGTTTCAACCATTTCACCTCAGACCCGGTTAATGGCATTTTCAATGATGGGAGGGTTTTGGGCGCCCGAATTGAAGTATGCCGGTTATGACAACCTGATCCTGCGCGGCAAATCCCCCGATCTGATCTATCTGTGGATAAATAATGACAAGGTCGAAATACGGGATGCCTCACATTTACAGGGTAAAGGCGCGATTGAAACTGCCGAAATCATTCGGCAGGAGTTAGAGCAGCCGAAAGCCCAGGTGTCTGCTATCGGCCTGGCCGGTGAAAACCGGGTCTATTTTGCCTCCATCGAACAGGGCAGGTCCAGTGCCAGTCGAGGCGGAATCGGCGCTGTGATGGGAGACAAAGGCCTAAAGGCCATTGCTGTTCGCGGAACCGGGGACATCAATGTCGCCCAACCGGATGAATTTCTGGCGCTTTGCGACGAGGTGCTGGAATACATAAAATTCAGGGAAGAAAATCCTATTCCGGGCGTGATGCCCATATTAGCCGGGCTTGGATCACCGCAAGAGATGAAAGTCCATGATGAGAAGTGGCACACCGAGAATTTCATGTGGGGAAATTCGCGCGTCCGCAGGAAGGGTTTCTGGAATGAGGAGGTCGCAAAAGAGTGGACAGATACCATGGAAAAGTCCCGCACACGGCTTATCAGTTGCCACAACTGCCCGATGAAATGCGGGGCCACCATTTCCATGCCGGGACTACCAACGTACATGATGAAATGCTTCACCAAACTTACCTATACAATGGCGGCCATGTCAAACCTGGATTTTGGGTTGAGAATCGCTCAACGCGCCACGGAGTACGGTGTGGACGGATATTCAACCCCGCAGGTGATGGCCTTTGCCATCGAACTTTACGAAAACGGCATTCTAACCGACGAGGACATGCCGGGAATGCCGTCGGATAACGAGGGAAGATTTTACTGGTTACTTGAAAAAATTGTCCGGAGGGAAGGGGTCGGAGATATTTTGGCCAAAGGGACCTATTGGGCGGCCAAAGAAATTGGTAAAGGCGCAGAAGAATACGCGCATAACAATATCAAGAAACATGAGCAGCTGCCGCTCAAGCTGTCAATGCTGAATCCCATTTATTTCCTCATGTATGCCACCGGCGAAAAAATAAACATTACCCAAATCGAGGGGCAGTTTCCCCAGGCACCCTTTCCCAAGAGAGAGCAGCGAGAAGCGTTTGTCAAGGATTGGTTTCAGGTTCCTGATGAAAAATTTAAGCAATACTTTGTCGACTGGGAGCTGCGCGGAGAAAACTCAATTCCCTTCTATCCAACTGTTGATATGGTCTGCGATATTGTCGACTGGCAGGAGAAGATGCACTACATCGATGACGCCCTCGGCATGTGTGCCGGTTTATCTTCATTTCCCTTAAAGCCTCCGTATCATATTCACAATTACCCGAAATTTATCTCAGCCGGCGCCGGCATCGATATGGATGAAGCCAAACTAGCGCAAGCAGCCAAAAGGTACCGGACTCTGGTGAGAGCTGTTAATATCAGAAGAGGTATGCGGCGCAAAGACGAAAAGCCGCCCGAAAACCATTGGAAGAAAAGATTTCCCGATTTGGAAAAGGAGCTCTTAGATACGTATTACAAATTCAAGGGCTGGAACAATGATGGTATTCCGACCAAAGAGACACTGGATGAACTGGGCCTGGATTACGTTAGCGAAGACTTCATTCAGCGGGGAATCTTGACGGCTAGTGAAGACACGCCCTCTAAAAAGACGGCGGCATAAAAAAAGCAGGCGTAACCTTAATTTTGCATGGGTCGGATGCTTTCATCTTCTCATTAATTATGATGCTAGATTCAGTAATTAAGTAAGCCAAGGAGACAGGAGACAGTCATCGTGCAAGACGAGAAAAAGAAGAGAGTCATAAAAACAATCACCATTGATGTCGATAAATGCAACGGTTGCCGGGCATGTGAGGTCATCTGTTCCGCCTTTCACGCTGCGCCGAAATACAGCAGCAATAATCCGGCCAGAGCGCGCATTCGGGTGATTCGTGAACCCCTGACAGACATTTACATTCCGGTATACGCGGGTGATCATGCACCGGCCGAATGTGCGGGCCGAGAGAAATACAAGATTGACGGAAAAGAATACGACGAGTGTGCCTTCTGCAAAGCGTCCTGCCCATCCCGAGAAGAGTTCAAAGAACCCGATTCCGATCTTCCTTTAAAATGCGATATGTGTGAAGGCGAAGAAATGCCCCTGTGTGTCAAGTGGTGCCTAAATGATGCCCTGATTATCGAAGAGCGCGAAGAGGAGAGCGAGGAAGAGGAAGAGCAGGATGAGCTGGAGATCGGATTGGAAGCCCTGGCCAAAAAATATGGATTGCAGAAAGTCATGGACAGCATTGCTCGAATGTCTATATCAAAAAAGGGGTAGAAGCCTGATTGAGCGTTGAACGCTCAATCAGGCGTTATTAGTTATTTGTTATTAGAACCCAATAGCAACCTGAATAAGTTAAGCTATTAACAAATAACGAATAACAAATAACTTTCAATCAATTGGGGTAAATCGAAGGGGATTGAAAAATAGCGTGGAGAACCTATCCGACTATAAAGAGATCATTGATGTCATCAAGGAGTCCGGTGGCGATGGCTTCAAGTTTTGCTTTCAATGCGGATTATGCGATACGGTTTGCCCATGGAACAGGGTTAGAACCTTCAGTATGCGCCAGGTCATTCGGGAGGCGAGCTTCGGTTTGACCGAGATCGAAAGTGAAGAGATGTGGCGCTGCACAACCTGCGGCAACTGCCCAAGGCAGTGTCCCCGGGGGGTAGAAATAATCGAATCCGGCATATCCTTACGAAGGATTTCCACGGAATACGGGGTTTTCCCGACTTCTGTCAGCCCCATCCGCACCATCAGTGCCAGCCTGGTTGGCGAAGGCAACCCTCTAAATGAAAAGCGCGAAAACAGGGCCAATTGGGCCGAAGGAATGTCTGTAAAGCCGTTCAGCGAGGGGATGGAAGTTTTATATTTTTCCGGCTGCTACCTCAGTTATGACCCGCGATTAAAAAAGGTTGCGGCAGCCACCGCCCAAATCCTTAACAAAGCCGGAGTCGATTTTGGGATTCTGGGCACCCAGGAGAGCTGCTGTGGCGAAAGCATCCGTAAAACCGGTGATGAGGCGTTATTCAAACGCCTGGCCAAAGAAAACATCAAAACCTTCGTTGATAATGGAGTCAAGAAAATCCTTGTATCTTCTCCGCATTGTTACCACACCTTCATAAAAGAGTACCCTGAATTCAGGGTGAACTTTGAGGTGGTCCATATCTCGCAGTACATATGCGAACTGATTGATGCGGGACGACTTGAGCTCAGCAAGGCATACGGCAAGAAAGTGACCTATCATGACCCCTGTTATCTGGGTCGACACAACGGCGTCTATGACGAGCCGCGGGACGTTTTAAAGAAGATCCCGGGTTTAGAGTTGAGTGAGATGCCTGAAGCGCGTGAAAACAGTCTGTGTTGTGGCGGCGGCGGCGGCCGGATCTGGATGGAGACACCCAAAGAAGAAAGATTTTCCGATCTCAGATTAGAACAGGCCACCGGCGTCGGGGCAGAAGTGCTGGCAACTTGCTGTCCATATTGCATCAGCCATTTTGAGGAAAGCAGGCTGGCACTGACGGACAGCGAAAGCCAGGAGGCTGCAAATGGTAGCGTTATAGAGATTAAGGACATCACGGAGATTATCCAGGAAGTGCTGTAGGCCGCAAATCTCATCGGTTCGGTATCTTGATTCTTGTTAAAGGCGGAACATCATGGAAAAAGAGCAAATTGAGCAGTTCAATAAAGATCTTGTAGAAGGCGATTTTGGAGATGTGATGGTTGTCGGCGGTGGGATCAGCGGGATTCAGGCCTCCCTCGATCTGGCCGATTCGGGTTATCGAGTGTATCTGGTTGAAAAATCACCGGCCATTGGCGGCCACATGGCTCAGCTGGACAAAACTTATCCCACCAATGATTGTTCTATGTGAATCCTTTCGCCCAAACTGGTCGAGGTCGGCCGGCATCCCAACATAGAGGTTCTGACCTATACTGAAGTTGAGCGTGTAGAAGGCGAAGCCGGAGACTTCAAGGTCACCCTGAATAAAAAGCCCCGCCACGTTATAGAGAGCAAATGCACGGGTTGTGCAACCTGCGTCGAATACTGCCCGGTGGAGATCCCTGATCCGTACAATCAGGATTTATCGTCGAATAAAGCCGTCCATATCTACTTCTCACAAGCCGTTCCACTGGTCACCTATATCCATGAAGACTGCCTCTATCTGAAAGAAAAAAAATGTGCCATTTGCGAAGCCGTCTGTAAGAATGAGGCCATATATCTTCATCAAGAACCCGAGGAATTGAAAATTAAGGTGGGGGCGATCGTTCTGTCTCCGGGCTATGAGGCATTTAACCCTGAGTTGAGGGGCGATTACGGCTACGGAAAGATGGAAAATGTGGTCACCAGTCTTGATTTTGAACGCCTGTTATGTGCCACCGGGCCCCACGAAGGCGAAGTATTGCGACCGTCCGATAAGAAACATCCCAAAAAAGTTGCCTGGATTCAATGCGTGGGTTCCAGACAGGTGATTCCGGGCGGCAACAGCTACTGCTCGGCTGTATGTTGCACCTATACCCAGAAGCAGGTGATATTGACCAAAGATCATGACGCCGAAGCCGAGTGCACGATATTTCACAACGATATTCGTTCCTATAGCAAGGATTTTGAACTTTTTTATCACAGAACCGAGCAGCTTCCCGGAGTTCGATTCATACGAAGCTACGTATCCATCGGCAAAGAGATCCCGGAAAGCAAGAATGTAACCATCAGATACGCGACCGCCGAAGACGGTGTCAAAGAAGAAGAATTCGATCTGGTGGTCTTATCGGTTGGGTTGAATCCGCCCGATGAAGCGCAAAAATTGGCTGACGTCTATGGCATCGCGCTCAATTCGCACGGATTCTGTCAAACCCATCCGGTTAATCCGATCGAAACCTCTCGGCCCGGCATTTTTGTCAGCGGTGCCTTTCAGGGCCCGATGGATATTCCCGAGTCAGTTTTTTCCGCCAGCGGCGCCGGCTCCCAATGCGGTGAATTCCTCAATTACCGGCGAGGGAAACTGTCTAAGGAAAGGATATATCCACTGGAAAAGGATGTCTCGCAAGAAGAGCCCCGGGTGGGTGTTTTTGTGTGTCATTGCGGTGCCAATATCGGAAGGGTGGTCGATGTGCCTTCTGTCGTGGAATATGCTTTAACCTTACCCAATGTTGCCTACGCCACAGAGCAGCTATTTTCATGTGCGACGGATTCGGCCGAGTCGATAACAGAGACCGTCAAAGAAAATGGGCTGAATCGAGTGGTTGTAGCAGCTTGTTCCCCCAGGACACTTGAACCGTTATTTCGCGACACGCTGCGGGAGGCGGGCATTAATCAATATTATTTTGAAATGGCCAATATCAGAGAGCACTGCTCCTGGGTGCACTCGAAAGAAAAGGAAGATGCCACCCAAAAGGCCAAGGATATCACCCGCATGTCGGTTGCCCGCGCCAGTCTTTTACAGCCCTTGCAGGAGATTGAATTGCCGGTCAACAGGGCGGCCCTGGTGGTGGGCGGCGGTATCGCCGGCATGACCTGTGCGCTTTCGATTGCCAATCAGGGACATGCGGTTTACCTGCTGGAAAAGGATGCCGAGCTGGGGGGTAAGGCCAGACGCATCCCTTACACCTTGGACGGGATGGACGTTCAGGCCTATTTAAGTGATCTGATTCGCAAGGTTTATCAGAATCCCTTAATTCAGGTATATACGGAGGCGATCATCACAGAGGCGAGCGGTTATGTCGGAAATTTCGTAACTCAGGTAAAATCTGACATTGGGGTCGCAGTGCTAAAACACGGCGCAACCGTAATCGCTATCGGTGCGGACGAGTATAAACCCACCGAATACCTTTATGGGGAGGATGATCGGGTATTGACCCAGTTGGAGCTGGGGGAGAAAATTGCCGGCGGAGATGAAAAGCTACTCAACGCGCAGAGTCTGGTGATGATCCAGTGTGTCGGCTGCCGCCAGGAGGATCGGGATTACTGCGCGCGGGTATGCTGCAGTCATGCGATTAAAAACGCCTTGAAACTCAAAGAGATAAACCCACAGATGGATATCACCATTTTGTTTCGGGATATGCGAACCTACGGATTTAGCGAAGATTATTACCGGGAAGCGTCGAATAACGATGTGAAGTTTATCCGCTATGAACCGGATGATAAACCCCGGCTCGAAGCTGCCGAGGCGGAAGGCCGACCCGTTTTAAGGGTGATGTTGCCGGAGTATATATTAGGTAAAAAACTTTCGATCGATGCCGACTACCTTGCTCTATCTGCGGCCGTCATTCCCCCCGCGGAAAACCGGGAAATCGCTAAATCTTTCAAGGTCTCTTTGGGGCCGGATGAATTTTTCAAAGAAGCCCATGTTAAACTCAGACCGGTTGAGTTCGGCACCGACGGCGTCTATCTGTGTGGGATGGCGCATTATCCCAAACATATACCGGAGTCGATCAACCAGGCTTACGGAGCCGCCAGCCGGGTGTTAACCCTGCTTTCACATGATATCGTCACCGTCTCGGGGGCCGTTTGCGAGGTCAAAGAAATCGATTGTGTGTCGTGCGGAGCCTGTATGACCGTTTGTACGTATGGTGCCATCGAGTTTCGTGAGACACCGCACGGCCCGAAGGCCTGGGTAAATCCGGTTCTCTGTAAAGGGGATGGGCTCTGTAATGCAAAGTGTCCCACTAATGCGATTTTTCTAAAGCACTTTACCGATGAAGATCTCCTGAGCCAGATCGACGAGGCGTTCGAGGCCTAATTGAGCGTGAAACGCTCAATCATGTAAGTGTTATTCGTTATTTGTTAACCGTTATGCGGTTGAAAGCATACGATCTGTAAAAGACGGAAATTATGCCTTAATTACTAAAGTGTGACCATTGGAAACGGCAGATTTTAGTCCAAGACAAGGCCACAGGGATTTTTCAAATCGAGGCGTAGTGTGTTCTACGTCGAGGTTTGAAAAATTCCGAGAACGCAGTATTGGGCTAAAATATGCTTTTTCCGATTGGTCACTAAAGGAGTTGAGAAAGAATGAGCACAGGAGCTCGGTTTAAGCCCAAAGTATTGGGTTTTGTATGCCACTGGTGAGCTTACGGCGCTGCTGACATGGCTGGAGTTTCCAGACTGCAATACAGAACTGAAATCAGACTTATCCGGGTCATGTGCTCCGGCAGAGTCGACCTGGAATTTGTACTCAGAGCGTTCTCAAATGGCATAGATGGGGTGTTCATCGGGGGCTGTCGTCTGAATGAATGCAATTATATCACTCATGGGAATTATGATGCATTGAGCAATGTACTTTTGTGCAAAAAAATAATGGAACACCTCGGGCTGAGCCCCGAAAGACTCCGGATCGAATTTATGTCCTCCGGTGAGGGAATTCTTCTTACGGAAGTTATTAATGATTTTTGCAAGCAGGTGGAGCAAATAGGACCGCTTGGCAAAAGTGAAGGAATAGACGAAAAAGGACTAAAGTTTAAACTTGAGGCCGTCACCAAATTAATCCCTTACATCAAGCTGGTGGAAAGGGAACGGTTGAGGGTACCGATTAAATCGGAAGAAGCGTATCATCAATTTTTCAGCAGTGAAGAGGTGAAGCGGTTATTTGATGAATTGATCATCGATAAATTGGCCGTCAGCCAGATTATGCTACTTCTGCAAGAAAAGCCCCATTCAACCGCAGAAATATCAGAGATTTTAGGCTTAAACCCGTCTGAAGTATCCAGACACATGACTAGCTCATCAAGATACGGATGGGTCCGGTATGATAAAAGCCGCAAGCGCTTTGCGCTGGCCTGAGGTGGGGCGCAGGCCATGAACTAGATGTGTAAAGGTTATTCTTTTGCATTTTATGGCAGCAAAAGTATTTGGGCATATTTTGGCAATCTTCCAATAACTGAATATTTTCGATTGAATATTGAATCGTCACCCCGGCTTGTCCGGGATAGGATAACGGATATGGATATCGATAAAATCGATCAGATTATTGATGAACATCAGGGCGAAGCCAGTTCACTGATTCAAGTATTACTGGCGATTCAAAGCGAAAATCGCTGGCTTCCCAAGGAAGCACTAGAGCGCGTCAGTGAAAAATTGCAGGTTCCTCTAATCCGCATACAGCACATTGCGACCTTTTATAAAGCTTTTAGTCTAGTTCCGAAAGGACGTCATGAAATTCACATTTGTATGGGTACCGCCTGCCATGTCCGGGGTGCGATGCGTGTCCTCGAAACGGTGCAAGACCTGACCGGAATTAGACCTGGTGAAACGGACCTGGACCTTAAATTCAGCCTGGAAACAGTTAACTGCCTCGGCTGCTGCGCTTTAGGACCGGTTATGGAAATTGATGGAAAGACTCACGGTAAGGTGGCGCCGGGCGAGTCAGCAGGCGTGTTAAAAAATTATGAGTAGGATCACACTATGTCGCGGCTAAATTCACCCGCTGAACTGGAAGAATTCAGAAAAAGTATCCTGTCGAAAAGAGATCCGGATAAACCCTGTATCACCCTCTGTTCCGGATCTGCCTGCCATGCTACCGGTAGCAGAGAAGTTGCCGCGAGTATTGAAGCGGAAATAAAAAAACAGGGCCTCAGTGCCGCAGTGGACGTCAGAAAGACCGGTTGCCATGGTTTTTGTGAGCGGGGCCCGATTATCGTTATTCACCCGGAGAAAATCTGTTATTTCCAGATCAAGCCTGAGGATGTTCCGGAAATTGTTTCCCGCACCATAAAGGAGAAGCAGGTCATAGAGCGTTTGCTCTACAGCGACCCCAACACCAAGGAAAAGATCATTCATGAATCGGAAATCCCCTTCTACAAGAACCAAGAAAGGCTTGTTTTCGGTTCCAACGGCAGTATCGATCCCAAGCGCATCGATGACTATCTGGCAATTGACGGTTATTCCGCGTTAGCCAAAGTTCTTGCCGGGATGACCTCCGGGCAGGTAGTGGAGGAGGTCAAAAAGTCCAACCTGAGAGGGAGGGGAGGGGGCGGCTTTCCTGCAGGCAGAAAGTGGGAAGGATCCCGCAATGCGCCTGACGAAATAAAGTATGTAATCGTCAATGCAGACGAAGGGGACCCCGGCGCTTATATGGACAGGAGCCTTCTGGAAGGGAATCCTCACGCCGTCCTCGAGGGGTTGATCATCGGTGCTTATGCGATCGGCTCCCACGAGGGCTATATTTACGTTCGACAGGAATACCCCCTGGCGGTGGAGAATGTGAACATCGCTATCCAGCAGGCTGAGGCCTATGGTTTTCTCGGCCAAAATATCCTGGGCTCAGGCTTTGATTTCACTGTTAAAGTGCACCAGGGCGCCGGCGCTTTTGTCAGTGGTGAATCGACTGCTCTGATGACGGCATTGGAAGGCAGGGTAGGAGAGCCCAGACCGAAGTATATTCGCTCCAACATCAAGGGACTTTGGGGTAAACCCAGTGTTTTGAATAATGTTGAGACATGGGCCAATGTGCCGCTGATTATCAATCAAGGCGCTGATTGGTTTACGCGATTTGGAACTGATGGAAGCAAGGGCACGAAGATTTTCTCCTTGGTTGGCAAAATAACCAACACGGGCCTTGTGGAAGTACCCATGGGCATGACCCTGAAAGATATTATCTACAATATCGGCGGTGGAATCCCCGGCGGCAAGAAGTTCAAAGCCGTGCAGACCGGAGGACCGTCTGGGGGATGCCTCCCTGAGGAACTGTTAGATTTGGAAGTTGGTTTCGATGAACTCACCAAGGCCGGTTCGATGATGGGGTCTGGTGGGATGATTGTAATGGATGAAGATACCTGTATGGTTGATGTCGCCCGGTACTTCATTGACTTCCTCACGGATGAATCCTGTGGTAAATGTGTCCCCTGCCGTGAAGGCCTGAGGCAGATGCTTAAGAAACTAACGAATATCACCAAAGGCAAGGGAGAAGAAGGTGACATCGAGCTTTTGGAAGAGATCTCCGAGATCGCCAAAGAGGCCTCCCTTTGCGCGTTAGGTACGAGCGCCCCCAATCCGTTTTTAAGCACAGTGCGCTATTTCAGAGATGAGTACGAGGCACACATCAAGGAAAAGAGGTG
This sequence comes from Desulfobacterales bacterium, assembly GCA_050124655.1. Lineage (GTDB taxonomy): Bacteria > Desulfobacterota > Desulfobacteria > Desulfobacterales > JAHEIW01 > JAHEIW01. The sequence continues at coordinate 6,023 of JASFEV010000062.1, read as the reverse complement.
CCCGGCTTTGTCCTGCAAGGAGCTGATTTCGTACTATATTGACTCGGGTAAATGCCGCGCCTGCATGATCTGCCTCAGGAAGTGCCCTGCTGATGCGGTTGACGGCGGCAAGAAGAAAATCCATATCATTGACCAGGAGAAATGCACAAAGTGCGGAACTTGCTTCGAAGTTTGCCCCTCTCGCTTTAGTGCGGTGAAGAAGATTTCAGGTGAGCCTGTTCCGCCTCCTATCCCTGAAGAAGAAAGAATGATAATCAGAAAGAGCAAAGCGCAATGACCGAAATCCGTTTACAGATTGATGGCAAAGAAGTCGTCGCAAAGGAAGGAATGACAGTCCTGGAGGCTGCCCAAAGTGCGGGGGTGTCGATACCCACATTATGTCACCACGAAAAATTGGAACCTTTTGGGGGATGCCGCATTTGCATCGTAGAATTAGAGTTTCGCGATTGGACAAGGCGTGTTGTTTCCTGTGTTTACCCGGCAGAAGAAAATTTGGTCGTCAGAACCCGGTCTAAGAAAATAGATAAAATTCGCAAAATGATCTTGGAGCTATTGCTGGCGCATGCCCCGGATTCACCGGAATTGCAGGACCTGGCTCAAGTGTATGGGGCAGATAAAGACCGTTTTGAAAAAGAGACCTCATTTTGCATTCATTGTGGCCTGTGTGTCAGATACTGTGATGAGGTCAAGAAAAAGAATGCAGTTGGATTTGTTGACAGAGGAATAAGGAAAGAGATAAGTTTCATCCCGGAAATAGCCTCCAAGGAATGCTGGAACTGCAAGGAATGTTTTCCGCTTTGTCCGACAGAGGCACTGCAAGCCGCTTACTTATTAACTCAATCGCTCACTTCTCCCCCGCCTTCTCCCGAACCCGCATCAGAGTAGTTAGCGAAAATATTAATTTTTTGCTTTGACTATTCTTGGACTTAAAATCCCTCGCTGGCAAGCGGGCAGCCGGTTGAGCCGCAGGCGAAATCCGCTAAATTCCCTTTTTCTGTTTAGGTGCAAGAATGAAAAATTATCTATGTTTTCCTCGCCTTTGTCATGAAGCCTAATAGACTTTGAAGATAAATTTCGACCGACCGCCCTCAATGGAAGTAATACACAGCGGGCGTTGGGTCTTGCCGTTGGGTCCGATGGTCATGTTACCGATAATACCTGTAAAATTGGTCGTTGAACGGATCTGCCGGTTGATGCAATACCGGTCTGCGGGATCGCTGCAGCGGTTCATTGCGTCGAACAAAATCATATATGCTTCAGCGCCAAGGGCTGCATAGACTGTTCTGGTTTCCTCATATTGATTCCTAAATAGTTTTCTTGCCCGCTCCCCAATAGGGGTTAACGGCATCCCATGGGCCATAATATCAGTCGCCAGCATGCCATCGACAAGGTCCAGGTCTTCTTCGTGTTGCGAGAGCATCGTTGAAATAAGCCCATCGGCTCCCATTATTTTAGGTTCCCAGTCCAGTTTTCGGACCTCGCGGATAACACGGAGCACATCTTTTACTTTTATGGGAAGATACAGCAGCTCCGGGCTACGAACGTGCACCCTTTTAACGATATTGGATAAGTCAGCGGTTTCCTCAGTTATAGATATCGTATCGGTAATCTCGCCGCCGATGGATTTAAACTTCCTTTCAAATTCAGCTGCCAGATGGCTGGAGTAAGCGCTGTCCGGGTTGTTGAATACGGCCACTGTGTCGATGAGCAGGTCGTCTCTGACAAAAAGGGCTGCAACGATCCCCTGAGTGTCGTCGTCAAAAACAAGCTGAGTGACAAATTCATTGTGCTTGGTGATATCCGGATGGGTGGCAAGGGCGGCCAGAATAGGCGTTTGATATTCATCGGCAACTTTCGCCATTGCCAAGACCGGCTTGCTGCTTGAAAATGTTATGACGGCCGCCACGTTGTCTTTTTCAACCAATTTCTCCAGCAACTTAACCGTCATAGCGGGATCGTTCTGGTTATCTGCCTCAACCAATTCGATGCGGCTTCCATCTTGTAGATAAGGCTGCAATTGAATAGCGATTCGTATCCCTTTCACACCTTCCTCGCCGTAGGAAAAGACAGGGCCGCTAAAGGGCGCTATGATGCCAATCTTGATTGTTTTACCGGAAGGCGTAATGGCAGATTCCGGGTCGCATGCGCCCAGGCAGAAGACAAATAAAACGAGGATTAAAAGATGGACAACATTTTTCATGGCAACCTTACGGGATGTAATACGTATTGAGTCGAATGATCAACTTCTTGTTAAAATTGGCTTGAATTTTCTTTTTAAACGCATTCAGGTCTTTGCGGGTTAGCGGTTCCCGGGCCAATACGTCCATCAGGATGATGCGGTTATCTCCGCGCCAGATGATTGATGCTTTAACAATGATAATATATTTTTGATTCACCAAAAAGCGTTCCCTCCGCAAGCTTTGTTCGAAAATACGGTCTTCCACGATGCGCGAGTAGGATAAATAAAGGGGAATCGCAATCAATACCAGGAAGGCAAATACGATCACAAGGCTGCGTTTGCTTCGCACAACTGCAGAAAAACCCAGCACCCGGAAGGTGAATGTGGCAGAAATAATGATGCCGACCAGGTTGGTCGAAAAAAGCAAAAAGGCCTGGTAAAAGAAATAGAAATCCAAGCGTCCAATGCCGATCCCGGCAACTGCCAGCGGCGGCACCAATGCCACGGCAATCGCCACGCCAGCCAAGCTCTGGATAATTTCCTTGAATGATTTGGAGCAGGCCGCAGCAATTCCTGAAATGATGGCTACGGCAAGATCCAGCAAAGTCGGATTCAGGCGGGCCAGCATTTCTTCTGTAACAGGTTTATGGGGAAACAAAGACGTAATCAGTGCCGATGAAAACAAGGCAATAAAAATGCCCAGAATGATTTTTCCGATCGAGCTTTTAAAAAGTTCAATGTTGCCCCGCAGTATGCCCATGGACAGGGAAACAATGGGGGCCATCAGAGGCGCTAACAACATGGCGCCAATGATCACAGAAGCGCTGTTTAAATAAAGCCCCACCGCAGCCAGCATGGTGCTGAGTACCATCAAAACGATATAGATGCTGCCGATGCGTGCATCCTCACGCAGCGCCGGAAACAGGTCGTAGAAGCGCTCTTCAGAGGCATAAGAAAAAAAAGGGATTCTTTTTTGCTTCTTGGCTTTGACCAGTTCCTTTTCCCTGGGCAGGTTTTCGATGTCAATTCTTTCTTTGGCATCCTTGGCGCTAATGCTTTCTGTCCGTAAATTGTTTCCGACATTAACATGCACCGCGTTGGCGATGGCTTTGCAATGCAGTGGCGTATGAGTGGTCCGCTTGTCATCGATGATCACCGCCAGCCGGTTTTCCGATTCGATATCGATCTGAGGACTTTTGATATATCCAATGGAGCTGGGAAGTTGTTTAAATCTCTTGGAAGATCTGAGGGCTTGTCGCAGTAGCGTAACATACTCCATAATCGAGATGGGGGCAGAAATAACCAAGGATATCATCCCATCGGTGAAAGAATGATCATGGGCAATTAATCTGGCGGCAAAACTTCCCCGGGAATGTTGCAGGAGCATGCATCCGCTCGCGGCGGTTTCGATCTCTTTCTTGCCGGCTGTTTTGAATTTAAAAGTGTGCAGCTTAAAACGAACAAATTTTTTCAAAGCGTTAACCAGCACCCGCACCCGACTCGCTTTAGCGGGCGTATCTAAAAACGGGATGCGTCCAATGGCGGCCTTAAACAGCATGATCTCTCCATTGCACGTTATAAGATCGATGGCCTGGCCATCACGACGCAAGGCTAGCTCAACAGCAGCTGACGGATTTTTGGGAAGGTCATAAAATTTGATGAGATGCTTTTGTTTTTTGGTTGGAATGATACCGATGCTGAACCGGTATTGCACGGCCAAACGTAAAATTTCTTTTAAGACGTCAATGGGTCCTGCAACCACAACGTGGCCAGCTCCTTCAAGCTGTTGCTGCGGAGCTTGCATTAAAGCATCGAATGCAACAGAGGTGATGGGGGTGCCCAAAGAATTATTTTGTAACGGATCGACCAGATGATTTGTTTCGTCGGTGTAGACAAACAGCGCAGAAGTCACATACTCGGTCATCAGGCAGTCCCCCGGAGCTGAGTCAAACCTTTATATATGAAAAATGCTTTCCTTGACGAATAAACCCAAACAGATAATATCACCGTTGGCTGTAGGAGCCCCGGTGTCGCTGGAAGGCAATCAGGAATGATGAGCCCAAACCGAATACAGCCGTAAGGACATATTCCCAATTCATTCTTGGCCGTCTTGGTTTCAGGTATAAAATGTATCGGGTAAAAATGCAATACCGAGACGCGCGATAGAAGGTAAAAATGATCGACGGCTCGACTTTAACAACCGGGTGTATTATGTTCCTAATCATATTTGACACGTTATTTGAAAAGAATATGCCCGAAGGAGGCGCTTATGTTAAGGTTTTTCTTATATATATTCTCATTTCTATTTTTTGCACCAGTTGCGTTTGGCGCCAATGGCGCTCCGGTGACCTATAAAGTCAATGGCCAATCCTATGAGGGATATTACATCAGCCCTTCTGACCAGGCGCCGCTCGTGCTGTTGATCCATGACTGGGATGGTTTGACCGACTATGAAATTAAGCGAGCCCATATGCTTGCAGATGCGGGTTATGCTGTTTTTGCTCTGGATTTGTTTGGTGCCGGGGTGCGGCCGACTGAAGTAAAAGATAAGCGTCAGCATACCGGTGAACTCTATAAAAACAGAGAAAAAATGCGGGCTTTAATGAAAGGCGCTCTGGATATCGCCAAGAGCAAAGGTGCCAACACCGCCAATGTCGTGGCGGCCGGCTACTGCTTTGGTGGTGCGGCCGTACTCGAACTGGCACGCTCAGGGGCAGATTTGAAAGGTTTTGTGACATTTCATGGCGGCCTCAAAACGCCGCCGGGGCAAAATTATGACAAAGCCCGGGGAAAGATTTTAATCTTGCATGGTACGGCCGATAGCGCCATTTCCATGGACCAGTTTGCCGATTTGGCCAAAGAACTGGAATCAGCCGGCGTTGCCCACGAAATGATAACCTACGGTGGCGCCCAGCATGCCTTTACGGTTTTTGGTGGAAATCGGTATCAGGAAACTGCGGATAAAAAATCCTGGCAGCGCTTTATGGCGTTCCTGGCAGATACGTTGAAAAATTGAGAGATCGGAATCAGGACGTCGGATTCAGTTTGCGAACAGCCATTTTGGCGGTCATCAAACTATAGAGTGGCTTGCAAACCAAAAGAAAAACGAGGGTGGCCAGCAAGCCCAGCGGGATGGCTGTAAAAAACCAGCCGAAATACGCCATCAACTGATAGGATTGCGGATAGATGCGGTTACCTTTAACCTCATAAGTATATCTTTCTTTCCGATCGCCACCGCCAACCCATATATTCAACGTTACCAATTTGCGGGTATCTGAAATCTTCTCGACACGATATCGACCGCTGTCATATTGATTAACGCGGACGTCGCCTTCACCGGGAATATCAAAAAACTTCCTTTGCAGCGGGCCGTCTTTTAAAAGATTAAAAAATTCAAGTTGAGCTGTTGGTTGTCCATCCTTTTGTGCACGGCTGACCAGAACCGGAAACCGATCCGGTAAATTTTCCTTATGATAGGTGACCAACGACTGCTGAGACTCCATGTAGGATAGCAGGGCATAAGATCCGGCAACAAAGCCGAAAAGGGAACCAACGCCAAACATAAGGGCCAGGATGGCTCGAATAAACACTGCGGCCACATTTTTAATGCGTTGAATTCTGACAGTCGATGTTTCCTTTTTCATGATTATATAATCGGCAAATGTGACCCAGAAGTTTAGTATCAAATTTATAATGGTTATGTTTCATTTCCATAATCATTACCACCTGGGCACAAAACTTGTTTTTCTTTTAAAAATGCAAATAGTATGGATTAATATGCAATGGGTTGAGGGTAGGAGCGTTCAGACAATTCGGTCGCTACATGAATCAGCAGCAACCCCCT
>JASFEV010000061.1:0-18305 GCA_050124655.1 Desulfobacterales bacterium | reverse complement strand
TGGGAAAAGGAAATCAAAGATGAGATCAACTGGCAGGAAGTGTTCGGTCAATTTTCCTGTGTGATGGGCCATATCTGGCGAGCCCGCAAAAAAAAGGCCGTCGCCTATTTTTCAGCCGAACAATTCGGATGCCCCGGCGGCGCTTTCTGGCTGGGCTTTAACAAACCTCAGGCTGAAACCATCATTCATTATGTGTCCACCGGCATCCCCAACTGGACCGAGGGAGAGCTTTATTGTGATTCGCCGGACACCCTCAGAAAAATTTTTGAATATGTCGATCCCCGACCGGCACCCCAAAAGTATTGTGTCGTAAAACCGATCAGTCAATTTTCAGAGCAGGAAGTGCCGGAGCTGATTGCTTTTTTCACACGTCCGGAATCATTGAGCGGGCTGCACCAGCTGGCGGCTTTTGTCACCAACGATCCTGAGGTGGTGGTATCACCCTGGGGCGCCGGCTGCGGCAACGTTGTGGTCTGGCCGTTGCACTATCTGTCAAAAGGCAAAAACAAGGCGGTGATTGGCGGTTGGGACCCTTCTGCCCGGAAATTTTTTAAAACCGATGAGTTGTCTTTTACCGTCCCCTTCAAGATGTTTGTTCAGATGGTAGAACGCTTCAATAAATCCTTTTTGACAACCAAAAGCTGGGCAACGGTGCAAAAAAAGATCGAAAGAAGCAAAAAAACCTGGGGAGAAGGGTAAAATTATATCAAATTTCCTTTTTCGTTTTCCATTGTCTCGCCGATAATAGCCATGTCGGCAATCATGCCGTCCTTTATTCAATTTATCGTTGGCACTTTACAGGAGGATATCATATTTATTGCGAATGGCCTGATCGGTTTTGGCATCAAGGTAGGGTTTTTCTTCTGCCGACAAGATTTTACGAGCGATATCGCAGGCTCGCTTTCTGGCATCCGGCAATCCATCCGCGACCCACGTGTCACGATCTTTTTGATCGGTGACAGCGCTTCCGCGAAAATATTCAGAGTACAAATGATCCATCGTGTGCGGCGCGGTAATAAAATTTCCACCGGGTCCGACACTATCAATTACTTCCAGCGCCAGGTGCTCCGGGTCCACTGTGATGCCTTTTAAAACTTTGCAGCACATGCCGATGATTTCATCGTCGATCACATACTGCTCATAGGCAACGGTCAGCATGGATTCCAGCATACCGGCTGCATGGTGAACGTAGTTCGAACCGCCCATGGCTGCCAGCAGGGTGGTCATGGCCTTTTCCCAGCCGGCCTGAGCGTCGGGTATTTTGGCGTCCGTAAGTCCCGCTGAATTGTAATTCGGTATTCCGATATGATGGGCGAGCTGGTGAATAGCGGCGTTCATCATGCCGCATTCGACTGCGCCGCCAAGGTATCCCCCGGTTCGCAGATTGGCCATGCCCGGAATACCGCCATAAAGAATCGGCGCCTTTGGCCGGGTCAGCTGACAGATGGTGATCCCGGCCAGCTGTTCGGCATGCAGCTGCGCCAGGGTACCGGCCATGGTCAGCGGCGAGGTGGAGCCGGCCATCGGTGCGCTGGACAAAGCAACCGGAATTTGATTGCGCACACATTCCTGCATAATCAGCGTCGATTGGGTGCACAGCTTCAAGGGACTAATGGCAAAAGAAGTGATGATAGAAATGAACGGATGGGCTTTTAGTTTATCCGGCCCGCCGGCGATCATTGAAGCCAGATCCAATACGCTGTGAAATCCTTTTTCATCGTTTACGCCGGCCATTATATGTTTGGCGGTGGCTTTCAGGCCGGCGTAAAATACATTGACGTCATAAGCGGTTTGCGGGATATCTGTTGGAATGCACGGCCGCAAAAAGAAATGGATATTTTCAAGCGCATCCACGAGTCTGCCAATCTGATAAATATCTTCAAGCGTGGACGGACGTGCCTGACCGCTTTCAAGGTCAAGAATGTTTATTGCCGCACCCCCGGTTCCCAGATAAACGTGGTGCTGTTTCAAATCCAGGTCATCTTTTCCATCGCGACTGTAAAGAGTGAACTGCTCAGGCGCTCTGGCAACCTGTTTGACAACCAGATTCCTTGGAAAGATTATTCTCAGGCGGTCGTTATCAATTGTGGCGCCCGCATCTTCGAGCAGTGCCAGGGTGGCTTCCAGACCGGATTCATAGGTGATGCCGATCGATTCGAGAATGGTCAGGGAAGCGTCATGGATGGTTTCGATCTGTTGCGGTGACAGCGGCCGATACTGGCCGCCGGGCAGACCTTTTAGATTCATGCTGGCCTCATTATTAAATATTTTACTGGATTTCTATCTGTTACTCGATCATAAAATTCTTAAATAATTGACGGCAAACCCTTCTATGACATACGCTGCTTTGGCCTGTCAAAAGATTAATGTGGTTTTCGGAATCGTGGTGATGGTTGGTAGGGATAATCACCGGCATGACGCCAATCATCCGCCATATGTGTGAAATTGAAAACGGGGGTAAGATGGTGAACAAGAATCCTGCCTTACACTGGGCCTGGGTAATTTTAGGGATCTGCTTTATTAATCTGTTTGTCAACTATTCCGTGCGGCTGGGTTATGGTGTCGTGTTGCCGGAAATGATCCGTACTCTGAATTTTGGCAGAGCCGACGCCGGTACGATTTATAATGCGTATTTATTTACCTATATCGCCATCGCGCCGCTGACCGGATATCTGACGGATCGTCTCGGCGCACGGCGCGTCATTAGCGTTTGCTTGCTGGTACTCGGTATCGGTGTTGTCATGATGGGAACGGTCAGGACGCTCTTATCGGCCAGTTTATTCTTCGGAATCGCCGGTTTGGGCGCAACCGGTTTATGGGCTCCGGTGATTACCCTGGTGCAGCGCTGGTTTGCCTCTCATCGTCGCGGCCTGGCGCTGGGCGTTCTGTCCGCCGGCTATGGCCTGGGATTTGCGACCATGGGAGTTGTGGTTCCGCTAATCGTTAAATCTTTAAGCTGGCATTACGCCTGGTTTATTCTGGGTGCCATGGCCCTGTGTATGGTAATCATCAATGCGATCTTTCTAAGAAGCGATCCGCACTACGTTGGATTGACGCCCTGGGGACAAAAAGCAGGCGTCTCGGATCAGGTCCAATCCCCTGCGGCCGCTGAGCGTAGAATGTCTTTGCGCCAGTTGTTTGGAAAACATCAATTCTGGCTGATCGGTCTTTCTTATTTTGCTATTGCTTACAGCCTATACGGGATAACGACCTTTATGGTCGACTATGCTAAAAACCAGCTTGGCCTGCCGCTGGAAAAAGCCAGCCTGCTGGCGACCATCCATGGCATCGGCCAGGTCTTTGGCGTATTAACGGTGATGCCGCTTTCCGATTATCTGGGACGTAAAATGACCATCCTTATTTCCAATTCGGTTATTGCTGCCGCCCTTGCCGGAATTTTAATTGTTGGGGATTCCTGGATCCTGCTGTGCTGTTGTGTTGCGGTTTTGGCCATTTTTTATGGCGTAACTTTTCCGATTTACGGCGCCTGTGCCGGTGATTATTTTCCAAAAGGATCCATGGGCACGGTTATCGGTGCCTGGACGCCTTTTTATGGTGCCGGTGCCATCCTGACCCACTGGATAACCGGAGTTCTGCGAGATTCAACCGGAATTTACAACCACACATTTATCATCAGTGTGCTGACGGCATTCGCCAGCATATTGTTAATGAGTCGGGTTAAAAAATGACAAAGACGTGAGGGATTAGAGAGTTTGGTGCCCTACCTCTGATTGCAGCAGCTGAATTAAGAAAACGCCTCGGTCATTCTAAAAATTATATCATGCTTTAGCGCACTTCGCGGACATAGGAGCAATGTAAAAATGAGCCGTTTTTTGATGATTGATATCGGAGCCGGAACCATGGACATTTTGGTATACGATACCCAGACGGATTTGAACTATAAAGCGGTGGTCAAATCGCCGGTCCGGTATCTGGCTGAAAAAACCACTGCTATTCCCGGAAACCTTTTAGTGGTTGGCAGCGAAATGGGCGGAGGCCCGATTACTCGGGTCTTGATGGAGCGCACCCGCAAGGCCGAGGTGGTGATGTCGCTTTCCGCATCGGCGACACTCAACCACGATGTGCAAAAAGTAAAATCCTGGGGCATAAAAGTCGTCGCAGACGACCGGGCCGACGAAATGCGTGACAATCCTGATTATGCGCTCATCGCTTTAAGCGATCTCGAACCGCAACGAATCGAGCAGATCGTAAAAAGTTTCGGCGTCCCTTATGCCTTTGATGCGGTCGCTATTTGTGCCCAGGACCACGGCGTGCCGGAGCCGGGCATATCGCATTTGGACTTTCGTCACAATATGTTTGCCGCCAGCCTGAATGAAAAACCCTATCCGCATATGCTGCTGTATTCAGCCGATCAGGTGCCCGACAGCATGAATCGCTTAAAATCAATCGCCGGCAGTGCGCAACAATTGCCGGCTGCTGAAATCTTCGTCATGGACAGCGGCATGGCGGCCATTCTCGGGGCATCGCTGGATGGTCGCTGCCGAAACAAAAAGCGGTTTTTAGTGCTGGATATCGCCACCTCCCATACGGTCGGCGCTGCCATGGCCGCTGATGAACTGGCGGGATTTTTTGAATATCACACCCAGGATATCACGCTGAAGAGACTGGAGAATCTATTGCGCGATCTGGCAGATGGGAAATTGAGTCATGAGCAGATTCTATCCGAAGGCGGCCATGGTGCTTTCCTGCGTCAGGCCGTTGGTTTCAGCGCTGTTGAAACGATTGTTGCGACAGGCCCCAAACGTAAAATGCTTGCAGACACACAGCTGCCGATTGAGTTTGGTGCGCCCTGGGGCGACAATATGATGACCGGAACTGTCGGTCTGCTGGAGGCGCTCAGACGGCGCAAAGGACTTGAGCCTTATGTTTATATATAGATGAGCATACAAAAATGAGCGCATCTTGTTTAATTAAATCCACCGTTGCCGGCGTTTTCACTTTTACACTTCCAGAAATGTGGCCAATTTTGAGCATCGGTACAATCACCGACAAAACCGCCAAAGCGCCCCAGGTCGTGATCTTTGTCGATGATATAACCGTGGGGAGATTTAACCGGTTTGGTTGGGTTTGAAGCCTCCGGCTCATTTTGGGGCGCTGTCTGATTGACGGCATCCGAAGCGGTTTGCCCATCAGGGGATGGCGGGCTCGCGGCGCACGCAAACAAATTGAGCATCACAATCAAAGCAAGCAGCATTTTCATGGGCGCCTCCTAAATTTGTGTTCAGCCATTTTATAGTAAGTCTGGTTCAATTTTTGTAAAGTAAATCTCTTGGGGCCACTTGCTCCTTTTTATGGCGGTATTATTCTATAAGTGGTTTCAAAACTTCATCTCCCCGCTCAGTGGAGCGGGATTTCGCATCTAATTGATAGAATTTCAAGGAGCTCAAAAGGCCCGATGGTCCGCCAATGTTCGTGGCGGATTATCCCGCGCATTGTGATGCTCACGTACTAACGTGTACGCTCCACTTCCAATGCGCGGGACGCCTTGCCTTGTTGAACACCTTAATTTTTTTGATCAGATGTGAAATCCCGCTTTCAAGCGGGGGACCTAATCTAAAATTTTGAAACCACTTCTAATGTTACCCCACTAGATTGCATAGGATAAAATCTTATGGCGCTAAAAGAAGTTAAATCAATGCAGTTAAATGACCGGGATCTGGATTTTTTAATCGAGGCCGCAGTTGAAATGGATTTATCAGATACCTTCTGGGTTTTGCATGAAAATTTCCAGAAAGCCAAAAAGCCCTTGAATTTCATCGCTGATTATTATCTGCTAACAAAGCGGCATCATATGTTTGCTTAGTATTGGTGTTTAGTGTTTAGTGTTTGGTGTTTAGTGTTTGGTATTTGGTATTTGGTGTTTAGTGTTTGGTGTTTAGTTTTGATGATCGAAACCGATGTTAAAATGAGGTGATTACTATGATTAAAGTGAAGACATTTGCCAGCCCCTTAAAGATTTTTCACGCCAGAAAGGAACTTGAGGATCTTGATGCCATGGTCAATAAATTTATCGAAGAGAAGGGCGTACAGAAAGTTGTTTCCGTCAGCGATGCGCCCACAACCGATGACAACGGCGCCACTATCGGTCTGATTCGCGTTCTGGCCTACGAATAAGTCGTAGTTGAGATGGGTTCTAATCTGCTTGCGGGGTTATATGCGGAGAATGTTGTTTGCCGAATGTTTTTTTGAATTCCTCCCGCAGATTATTGCGCCAGCGCTGAAAGAGCGGTTTGATGGCTTCATAAAAGGGACTTTGCTTGGACGCGGTGACCTCTTCTGCAACCAACACCGTAAAACTAGCGTGTTGATCTTCTGAATGCCCCCCCTTTAGCCGCTCCAGGCGAACGACCATCTCATTTTGGACCTCTTGGTCGCTTTTTGGAATCACAGCTGGTTTGGCGCCGTTTGAAAAACGGCTGCGGCTGCTCCAGCAAATGTAGCCTTCTTTGTACACGCCCATCACATAATTATTATTCCGATGATCGGGAAATTTAAATTTTCCGTCCTCATCGGAGAGACCCTGATTGACATCTATCGTCCGGGTTGTGGCGGCACCATTGTTGTCAATGTTTTCATACCAGCGAATGGCCACGGCCGCGCCTTCTATTGGATACTGTGTTTCAGCATCCACTACGCGGCCGTTAAGCATGCATTTGGGCGTGCAGGCTGCCAGGATCAGCCCCAATAAGATAAACGTCGACAACGATGTGATTCTGGTCGATTTGGCTTTCATAAGTCCCCCCCTCAAAAAAGCCTAAGAAAAGAATTGCCGATTGCGACCTCCCCCAATGCCGATGTTTTTTTCCGGCATCTGCCCCAATTCGAATCGAGAGCCTGACCAAAAAAGATGCACGTGCACCCGAGAAGTCTCCTGAATTTCTATCGGCACTAAACCCAAAAAGTTTAGACATTTTTTGTATGAACCCAATCCGTCAATTTTTCCACTGATACAATCTGTTACAAACTGTTACACCGCTGAAAAGCAACCGGTCTTTGATTGCGTTATATTTTTACCATCGATGAACTCATTTTCTTTTTAACTCAGAGTCACTGTTAACAAACAAAGGAGGAATCATGGTAAAAAAGGGATTAACAATTTCATTAATCTGTGTTTTTATGCTAACTGCTCTGGTGTTTAATGGATGCCGTTCGCATTCCCCTGACCATAAAGCGGAATTCATGGTCGATTACATTGCCGAGACCCTCGATCTGGACGACACCCAAAGAGCGCAACTTGATGAAATTAAAGAAGAGTTTCTGGCAAAAGCCAAAGACATGCATGCCAAAAAAGAGGCCATGCACGCCGAGTTTAAGGATGAGTTGCTCAAGGCAGAAATTGATCAAGATCGGATGAAAGCGCTCATGGCACAGAAGCGGGAACAGATGGCCGAAATGATGGATCTGGCGGTGGAGCGTCTGGCCGAGTTTCACAAAACCCTGTCAGTGGAACAAAGGGAAAAGCTGGTGGCAAAGCTGGAGAGGTTTCATAGCAAGCATAGTCAAAAATGGGAATAAAAGCCATCTCAAAAATGCATCTAACACCCAAGGGCTTTGTTCCAAACCGATTCAAAATGCTCGAATACTATCGTGTATGCTCCACTTTTGAATCGGTTTGCGCCTCGCCCTTGGGCGTTACCTACTATTTTTGAGAAGGCTTTAAATCGTTATCACTAATTACAGAATCCAAATTTCAATTTGGACAAACTATGAACCCGACGATTCTGATCATTGATGATGATGCCAAACTGAATCAGCTACTCAAGGACTTTTTAAAAGATTTTGGGTATGCGGTCATTACGGCCACTCATCCTGCCAGAGGCTTGAAAAAGCTGAAGCGGGCGTCACCCGATTTGGTAATTTTAGACATCATGCTGCCGGAGATGGATGGTTTTGAAGTCTGCAGGGTCATTCGCCAGACCAGTAACATTCCGATTATTATGCTGACCGCCAGAGGAGAAGTTACCGATAAGGTGGTGGGTCTGGAGCTTGGGGCTGATGATTATCTGGCAAAGCCATTTGAACCCCGGGAACTGGTGGCTCGGATTCAATCTGTTTTACGGCGCACCCAGCAGCTGGGCGATAATCAGGTCCTCACATTCGAGCGGTTGACCATCGATGTGGATAAACGCATTGCCTTGCTGGATGGCAAGCCCATAGACCTGACAACCAATGAATTAACGGCCCTGGCGTTGCTGGCCAGAAATGCCGGCAAAGTGATGAATCGAGATCAGATTCTGCAGGAACTACGCGGTATGGACTGTGATGCCTTCAATCGCTCAGTTGACATTGCCGTCAGTCGCCTGCGTCAAAAGCTTAATGACAACCCCAAATCTCCGGAGTTTATCAAGACCGTTTGGGGAAGCGGATATGTTTTTATTGCGAATTGAATATTGGCGGCTTCTGCCATTTTGAGTTCCAATTTTTTAAATAAACATGCCAGCACAATGGTTTAAAAAAATATTCCGCTCGGTTTTCACCAAGCTTCTGGTGGTGATCATCCTCGCCGGTATCTGTATTAACCTGGTGGTGGGTGGTTTTTTCGTGCACCTGCGCAATTCGTTTATCGGTCCCTTTCACAAAAATGTGGTTCAATACCTCAATTATTTGATTGCCGATATGGGCCATCCGCCAACCCTGGAACGCGCCCGCGAAATTGCCCGTCAGTCTTTTTTAGAAATCCGCTACGAAGGTCCGGATATAAGCTGGACCACATCAGAGGCGCTGCCAACGGATTTCAAAAGCCGCTCTGCCCCCTGGCGCCCAAATCCCGATATTCGTTTTGGCAAGTATCGGGGTCGACACGTCATTGAAGTCAACACCGAGACGGGCCGCTTTATTTTCGGTGTATCTCGCCATCTACCGGTCGAACGGGCACGACAGCGGCTGTTTGTGATCATGCTGGTGCTTTTAACCCTGATTTTAACGGCGGCTTTTTTTGTGATTCGCCATATTTTAAGACCGGTAAAATGGCTAAACACCGGCGTCCAGGAAGTCAGTCGCGGGAATTTAAAACACCGGGTGCCTTTGAAAAGATCAGATGAACTGCGGGATCTGGCGGAAGCATTTAATGATATGACGGATCGCATCCGGGATATGCTGAAATCCAAAGAGCAGCTGCTTTTAGATGTCAGCCATGAGCTGCGCACCCCTTTGACCCGCATGAAAGTGGCGCTTGAATTCTTAGAAGACAGCCAGGCCAAACAAAGCCTTCAAGGTGACATTGAAGAAATGGAGAAAATGGTCAGCGAAATTCTGGAAACGGCCCGCCGGCAGCATAAATATGAAAATTTGAAAAAACAGCCCACCAACCTGGCTGTTTTGATACAACAGACAACAGCCGCTTTTGAAAACCAGCCACCGGGCGTTGAAATTATGGATTTTCCCTCTGAAATCGAGGTCAAGATAGACTCCGAGCAGATCAAGACTGTATTTGAAAATGTACTGAATAATGCCATTAAATATAGCGAAGCGGAAAGCAATCCCGTTCAGGTGACCTGCGAATTACACAAATCCTATGCCGTCATCCGGATTAGGGATTTTGGAATCGGTATCCCGCCAGAGGACCGGGTCCATATTTTTGAGCCGTTTTATCGGGTGGACAAATCGCGCACCAAAGATACCGGGGGCTACGGCCTGGGTTTGAGTTTATGCAAGACCATTATGGAAGCCCATGGCGGTAAGATTGAGGTGCAAAGCACACCCCAGGAAGGAACCACCGTATCTTTATATTTCCCACTAACCAAAACCTAAAGTGAGCGTTTCAAATGAAAAATTAAGATTTAATTCTCTATTAATGTAATCATCAGAGAGATTATCATGGCGCAGCATTCTGACAGCAAACCGACGGGTGCTGGAAAAAGCAGCTTTGGGCTGATTGATACGGTCAAATTCTTCCAAGAGCTCGATCTGAAAAAAGGCACCGCCTTTCTGGATGTGGCCTGCGGCCGGGGCGCCTATTCGCTGGCCGCTGCCGAGATCATCGGCCAAGATGGTCGGATTGTTGCGGTCGATTTATGGGAAGAGGGAATCCTTACCTTAAGAGAAGAAGCCGCCTCAAAAGGGATTCAAAATATAACGGCATATGCCAGCGATGTCGCTCAAAAAATACCCATCGAAGATAATTGTGTGGATGTTTGCCTGATGGCGACCGTGCTGCATGATCTGGTGGCAGACAAGATTGAGCAGCAGGTGCTGAAGGAAATTGTCAGGGTGATGAAATCTAAGGGCACCCTTGCCATTGTTGAGTTTTATAAGAAAGAAGGACCTCCGGGGCCCCCCAAACCGGTAAGACTGTCACCAGAAGAAGTGGATCAAATGCTATCGGCCCACGGATTCCGGCAAAAACGGTACACAGGAATCGGGCCTGATCATTATCTGCAGATTTTTAACCTCAACCCTTAACAGCTCCCAGTGTATATCCACTGATAAATCGATCCACAAAAAAGTTGTAAACGATGACGACGGGTAAAGATGCAATCAGGCACCCGGCCATCAATCCTCCCCAGTTATATACATCCCCGTGCACCAGAAAAGTCGGCACCCCCACGCTGACGGTATATCTGGATGCCGTCGTGACAAACGTCAGGGTGTAGATATACTCCTGCACCACCAGGGTGAAGCTAAAAATGACCACCGTGAGGATCCCGGACGTTGATATGGGAATGACCATCCGGACAAATGCGCCGAACCGACTGTAGCCGTCGATCATGGCGGCTTCCTCCAGGTCGGGGGGGATGGCTTTGAAAAATCCCATCAACAACCAGATGGCAAAAGGTACGGTGAAAGATGGAAATACGAGCACCAGTGACCACAATGAATCCTGCAGACCCAGTTTTGCGACCACCCGTGACATGGGGATAAACAGAATGGTCGGGGCTACTAAATAAGTGAGGAATATGCCGATACCCAATTTTTCACCCCAGCGTCCGCCAAGGCGCACCAGGCTGTAGCCGGCAGGAATGGCCAAAGCCAGTGTGATGATGACGACTAAAGTGCCCACCCAGGCGGTATTGAAGAGCCATTTTACAAACAAGGTCTCATTGAAAAGATATCGCAGATGTTCCAACGTCGGGGCGGAATTGAAGATAAAGGGATTGTTGGTCCGGTTATACAGATCGGCATCCTGCTTGAAGGTGGTGATCAGCATCCATAAAAAAGGCAGACTTGCAAAAAAGGCAAAAACCGCCAAGCTTGCCCAATGGGCAATCCGAATGCCTATTTTTTTTCTGGGTTTCGGGTGCTTTGGCATATCAAGTCACCTCCGTGCGACGGGCGATTCTAAGCATAAATATGGCCACGGCGGCCAGCAGCGGGAAAAGGAACAGCGCCGTTGCTGCCCCGGTGGCCAGATCACCGGCATCGATACCGGTATAGAAGGCCTTGCTCACCAGAACCTGGGTCGAATCATACGGGCCGCCGCGGGTCAAAACTAAAATAATAATGATATCCGTGGCGGTAAAAACGATACCAAACAACACGGCCACCATCATGATCGGCAGCATCAAGGGAATCGTAATTTGAAACAACTGCCTAAAGTATCCTGCACCATCAACCAGGGCAGCGTCCTTAATCTCTTCAGGTATGGAAGCCAATCCGGCAAGCATGATGACCGTGGCCAGTGGCAACATGCGCCAAACATGGACGGCGATTATGGATGTCATGGCCAGTTTGGGTGTGCCCAACCACATCGGCCAGAAGTCGGGGCCGAACAGTCCGCTGTGTTGCATCATCCAGTTAATGGGACTGTAGATGGAATCCAGCATCCACAGCCAGCCGATGACACCAAGTGAAATAGGGGCCACATAAGGCATCAAAATCAGCACGCGCACAACGAATTTTCCTTTGAAATCTTTTACCAGAAGCAATGCCAGTATTTTGGCCAGGACCAGAACGATGATCATGGAAACAGCGGTGAAAAGAATCGTGTTTTTCAGCGCGATTCGGAATTCAAATTCGCTGATGAGATTTTTTATGTTTTCCAATCCCACAAAGCTGAAATCGGAGCTGCCGATGGTGATATCACTGAAACTGTAAATGAAGGCCAGTATCAGCGGTAAACCCACCAAGGCCAGAATGTAGACCACCGCTGGGGCAATCATCATAAAGCCCAACACCTTTTCATTGTCAAAAAAGAAACTCAGATGTTGCTTTCGAGTTCGAAACGTGCTTTCTACCGAATTAGACGCGGTTTCCATCTGCTCTCCTTATAATGGTAAGGGCTCAGCGCGCAGCCCTGTATGGCGGTCGAAGAACTTAACATCGTTGCGGGGTACTGCGAAATCATAGCGCTTGTTGGTTTCAAT
This sequence comes from Desulfobacterales bacterium, assembly GCA_050124655.1. GTDB lineage: Bacteria > Desulfobacterota > Desulfobacteria > Desulfobacterales > JAHEIW01 > JAHEIW01. The sequence goes on along the minus strand of JASFEV010000061.1, from coordinate 5,982 downwards.
GGTATAATCGGTAAAACTGGTGGGCAGATTGGCAATCACCGCTGCACGGCCGAAGCGCTCCTCCAGTTTGCCGTAAACCAGTCGATCCGCGCCCAGGTTCTCGATGCGGTTGACCTCAAAGGGCAAAAATACCAGATCACCGCCACCTTCATGCATCTGTTGCGGCAGAAAACTTTCAGGGCGAAACCCGACGATCCGATCCTGCAATTCTACCAGATTCATGGGAGGAGAGCCTAAAAAGCCGGCCACAAACGTATCGGCCGGATCGGCGTAGACTTCATTCGGTGTGCCCAGCTGCCGCACTTTACCTGCGCTCATCACGGCAATGCGATCGCCCATCCCCATCGCCTCAACCTGGTCATGGGTAACATAAATGGTCGTAATGGAAACTTCCTTCTGAAAGCGGTACAGTTCCTCACGGGCCGAGGCTCTCAGTTTGGCATCCAGGTTGGAAAGGGGTTCATCCAGCAAAAACACGTTGGGCTCTCTAACCAGTGCACGTGCCAGCGCCACACGTTGCCGCTCTCCACCGGAAAGCTCACGCGGCTTTCGCTGCAGCAGGCTTTCGATCCCGAGCATGGTAGCTGACCAATCCACCTTTTTTTTCATGTCTACCTTGGGCATGCCCATGGCCTTGAGCGGAAAGGCGATATTTTTGTAAATGGTCATGTGCGGATAGAGGGCGTAACTTTGGAAGACCATGGCGATACCCCGTGCCCTGGGGGGCAGGTGGGTGACAACCTCTCCACCGATCAAAATCTCTCCGGAAGTGGGGTTTTCCAGGCCGGCGATCATGCGCAGCAGCGTGGTTTTGCCGCATCCCGATGGACCCAGCAGAACAAGGAACTCTTCTTCACTGCTGACAATGTCCACACCATCAACCGCCTTTACTTCACCAAATTGTTTGAATAAGCTTTGCGTCTCTACCTGGGGCAACTTATCCTCCTTAATTTATTTGTTAACATTCTCCAGAAATCGGACTCTGAACACGACAACAGAAGTGGGTTTAGCCGAGGCAGTGCTGTTTAGACAGCACCGCTCCGGCCGGGTTAAAATTTAACGCCTATAAACTGCATGTCAGCGCTTTTTTTGACCTGTTAGGCTAAGCCTCTAGCTTGCCATTTTTTAAAGATGGCTTTGCATTTCTTATCAGCCGCTTTAATAGCATCCTCGGGGCTCTGAAAGCCTGTGGCAGCTCGGGCGAACATCGTGGAAATAACCCAGGTGCTGAAAATTTCGTCAATGGCGGCATTTGCATATCCCGGGTAACCCACGTTGGTGGCCCAATCGAGAACATCTGCCAGTACTTTGTACTTATCCGGTGGCTGTGCTTTTTTGTCGTTGGCAATCAATTCTTGCAGATCCGGAATTGTTTTGGCGAAGCAAGGAAAATTGTAAAACTCGCTGGCCAAAAAGGCGTTCCGGAAGTTGTTGATGTAGTCGACCAAGAATTTTTTAGCCCCCTCGATATTTTCAGCAAACTTCCAGATCACATAGACATCCATGACGTGTTCCAGGCCGATTCTGCGAGCAGGACCCTGGGGCGCCTTGGCCAGCCAGATCTTCTTCTCCATTTCCGGCGCACTTTTTTCGGCTGTGCGGGTAATGGAGATCGCATTCAGTGCCAGCGATCCCTTGCCGGAGAGCATAAAGCGGTTATTGGCAGAAGCATCCCAGGTAAAAACCTCCGGGGTCATACACTCTTCGAACATAGCTTTGACAAACTTAACGGCTTCAATGGTCTCTTTGGAGTCTAAAACCACGTTGCCTGCCTCATCCTGGACGGATGAACCGAACGAATACATGATGGCCCGCATGGCCATATTGGTGTCAATTTCGGAGGCCAGGCCGATGCCGACCGGATTGCCGTGTTTCTGCTTAATTTTGGCGCCGCCAACCCGCACATCATCCCAGGTGTTGGGTGTCATTCCCACTGAATCCCACAGATCCTTACGGTAGTTGACAGGATCCGGCACGAAACTGTCAGAAAAGCCATAGTACTTTTTGGTTTTGGGATTGTAAGTACTTCGGATAGCCAGGTCGATGGGTTCACCGACGGTCTTGGCGACTTCCTGGTAAATTTCCCCGTGATCGATAACCTGTTCTTCCATATCCGGTTTGGGCCACAGGAACATAAATAGGTCATGCCCCTTCTGGGCGGATACCTCTGCTGCGGCCCGGGCGTTTATACCTGCCAAACCGATGTTGTCGACGATGACCTGGGTGTCATTTTGCTGGCCCCATTCTTTGACGTATGTTTCATTGAACCACTTGTCATATCCGGGAACGAAATGGACCCATTGCAGAATTTTAAGCGTTTTGGGCTGCGCTGCACCGTAGCGTGGAAACATCAGGGTCCCGGTCCCTGCAACGACGGCACCGGTGGCGGATATTTTGAAGAACTGTCGCCGGGTGATTCCGCTGGTCGCCTTTTTACAAATCTTTTTTCTTTTTTGAACCATGGGCTTACCTCCTTTCTGCAGTAATGAAGGACATTTTTCCGAATAAAAAAGAACCTTCATTGCTATAGTTTGATTTGAAGCCGTTAGTCGGGGGTTGCTGATCCCACACGATTTTCCTCACCCCGGCCCCAGAGAGGTAAAGTCAAGTGGTCAGACAAATGGAGGCTGCAGAGGAAAGCTGCCATCGGTTCGCGTATCAGAAACGCCTTGTCTCGTAAAGGCGGGTCGATCCGCCTTTCACTTTAGCGATTGAAAGTAGATTCGATAAAATAGTCGGATAATAACAGCGCGAATGGCAAGATAAGCACCAAAAGTAAAATTCAAGGACCGAAGCCGTTTCAGGACAGAAAGATAGGCAAGCGCATTTAACTTCTGTTTGAAGTCAGATCTTTGTTGCTCAGGTGAGATTAATTTGCTACCGGCAGAAAGAGAACAATCGGATTCATTTGCAATTTCTGATCGAACGTCGGCGGTTGCTTATTTGTAATCCGGGGCCCTCTGTTTCCCCTGATTACCGAAAGAGAATCCAGTGCCACCTCTTCTGGGCTTTCGTCATCACTACCATAAAGTCTTTTTTTATGTCAAGTAAGCATTATGCGGATAGCTTGATTAAACTCATTTAGAAGAAATAGATTGCAATGTTTGAAAAAAAGCTGGCTCTGTTTAATACAGAAACTCATATTTATCGAACTCTCCATCAGGCTCAGGGTCGATGATTATGCCTTTAACAACTTTTCCGAGATCATAAAATACGATGTCGGGACCCGGATTATCACTGAAACTGATTAATATTTCAGTCGGCCGCTGCCATTTCCAGAGACCCAGCCGTGTTTGCACAGGGGGCCGATCCGCTGCGGCTTTAAGGGCCAAATCGGATTTGGTTATCAAAGCGTATTTGAGTCCCACCTGGACGGCATTATTAAAAGGATCCTGATCAAAATAGCTTCCGTTGATGCAGTAAGGCAAGAGGACATAATCCGGTTCACCGTTTTTATCATCATCGATATAAGCGATTGAAACCCTTTGATGCGCTGAAGGGATGATCGGGCTCATTGGGGTTGGCGAAGCTTTTTCATCAATTTTTTCATCCGCTTCCTGCAGTTTAGCCAGTAATTTTAAGATGAACTTGTTATCGGTGGCTTTCTCATCGGAGAATTGTATTTCCATATCACCATCACCAAATTCAGTTATCAGCACAATACTTTTTAAATCGGCTTCAGAGAAGACGTCAAACATCAACGCCACCGGATAGGATAACGCGTCTACATCAAAACAGCTTATCTGGGGATCGAGGCCTGTTTGGCCGTACCGTTCAACGTAAAATGGCTTTTGACAATTCGGGATTTTGCTCGATTCCTGCCGGGTGGGATTGCGTACGATCCGGCTGCAATTACGGCTATATTCGGAGCGGTTATCCGCTGTTATCCCATACTCGATGCTATAGATGGCGATACGCGAAACTACGGATTTCCCATCTTGGGTCCGGGTGCGGGTCAGGAAACGATTTTTTAATCTAAAGTCTTTGTCCTCGTATTGCTTTTTAAATTCTTTATAGGCCTCGATTTTTGCCTGGTGAGTCGTCCGAATACGAATTGCTTCCGGGTCGACTATGCGTGCAGGTGCAATGCTGAAATGAAAGAAACTGGTGAAAATGATCATTGTTGATGCAATGAATTTTAGCTTCTTCATGCAGTTGGATATCTTGAACCGAACAAACAAAATTGAGGCAAAACCATTTAAGATCTTCATGCCAAAACCTCGCCGATAACAGCTTTTATGTCCATTGCTTAAAAAGCCCTCTTATATACAAATTCGTCGTTTGTACGGGAAATCTTTAGGAAAATTTTGGGTATGAAAATTCTATCTTGCGGTCATACCGTAAAACCACCACTCAGCAGAAGGCAGCGCCATACTCAAAACAGTGTCTGGTAATAAGAACACATTGGAATAAAGAAAAACCGCTATACGATTGATCGTTTGGCGGCAATAAAAATTTTATATATAAATTCAATATCTTATATATGATATTTTGCTTTTTCGGCCTCTATGTGCAAAACTATTATGAGAAAGACGGTTGGAAAAAGTTACATTTTGTCGAGTTTTATGGTGGGATTGTTATTAGATCTGATTTTAAAGGAAGCTGATCAACTCAAGGCTATAGTGAATCGATAAGCAATTTAAAAACAGGTTTTCCCGAGAAGATTGTTTGAACCGATGTCCTGACGCTATCAAAGGTTTTGATGGTGGTTAGTCTTAACAGACTTGAAAGGAATAGAATCGTTTGTTTTAAGGAATGATGAGTTCAATCTCAACTCGGCGGTTTAAGCGTCTTCCCTCTTCACTTTTATTGCTGGCTATAAATTTTTGGGCCCCATGACCGAAGGCCATCATTCGGGAAGACGTAATCCCCTTACCCGATAGATAGCTCTTAACTGAATTGGCCCTGATCTCAGAGACCATTTGGTTAAAAGGAGGGGTACCGCTATTATCCGAATAGCCATTGAGCTTCAACTTGGTGGCTGGGTTGTTTGTCAGAATTTCAAATATTTGATCCAGTTTTTCTATGGCTTTGGGTGAAAGTTCATTTGTATTTTGCTCAAAAAAAATGAAAAAGACAGAGTCAACGAGCATTTGAGCGGCTCTTAAGCGCATCTTTTCCAGTGCCAGCTTCGAATTCTCAGTTAGATCTTCCTCGATATTTACAGGTTCAGCCACTCTTTCTTTGGCTGGCTGGAGATTTTCTTTGGTCAAATCATCTGAAGCTTTTTGATCACCAGCCATTTTTTCACTCAGCGCTTCATTTTCCAGAGGGGGTCTCTCAGCCTCTGTTTTGGTTCTCTCCAGTGTGGCTCTAATTTCTTGTCTTGTTTCAGCGATGCCGGATTCATGATCTTGTGTTGATTTGTCAAAAAGATCTTTCCAATAAATAAGACCGATTTTATTTGCAACTGCCGTATATGATAATTCCTTCGATTTTTCACTCTCGCCTTGTTCATCAACCACCGTCACGGCAAAATAATAAGTTTTACCGGGTTTTAATTGATCGATTTTAATAGGGTTTGTGGCGTTAGAGATTTTAGAACCACTGAGTTTGGTGATTCCTGGTGACTTCGATACATAGACATTATACGAGGTAGCACCTGGAATTTCTTTCCATAATAATGTTACACTACCACTTGTCAGGGCACTTGATAGGGGAAAATTCTTTGAGGTTTGATTACAACCAGACAGTGACATTACTGCCCAAAGAGACAATAAACAATAAGATATAAGTCTTATAAAAAAATGATTTTTCTTTATTGCCATAAGCACTATACACCAAACATTTTGTTTTTTTCTCAGTACATATCTTACCACTTTCTCAGAATCTTGTCAGTTGCGATGTTTTGATAACTAAACAACTATCAAATCTGAAGGATTGGCGCTACTTAGTTATTCCTTGTGAAACTCAATCACCACCATCATCTATGAAATTATACAGGAGTACCACTGGCCAAGTCGATAGGCAAGCCATCGATCT
>JASFEV010000060.1:0-18359 GCA_050124655.1 Desulfobacterales bacterium | reverse complement strand
TTTTATTTTTTGCCGGCTAACCGGCTAACGGGCCAACGGGCTCAACCAATGTCTACAACCTCGGTTTGGATTGAAATTAAGCAGATGCAAGCAAATAGAAAGGGTTTATTATGTACACCTTGGAAGAATTAAAAAAAGAAACTGATTTAATCAACGAGATCGAATGGGACATGACGCCCGAAGAGGCTGTCAAACAATATCTGGAGTGGGGCAATACGGACTGGGGCAGCGGAAAATATGTGATCCGGTCCAAAAGCGATTATACCACCTATTTTGTGGTGAATTGCTGGCGCAAGCCCTATTTGATTTATTTAATTCGCCGCAACTCGGACGAAGCAACCGAGCTGGCGGAATTTGAGCTTCCCAGCCGTTTTGAAAAAGATGTTTGCGAGCTCAAAGGCGTGTATGCCCTGGATGACGATGTTAAGGCTTGGCTGCAAGAGGAGCTCGGCGTATAAAACCTATCTCAAAAATGCACCTCACACCCAATGGCTTTGTTAAAAACCGATTCAAAATACTCGAATACTATCGTGTATACTCCGTTTTTGAATCGGTTTTGCGCCGCGCCTTTGGACGTGATCTACTATTTTTGAAATAGGTTTAAAATTTCTGTCATGGAATTCAGCCGGTCATATCATTCTTTATTTCTTACCGGGCAACGGGCTCAACCAATAAGGATTTAAGGAGATTTATATGGAACAAATCGAAAGCAAAGAGCAGCTGAATCAGCTGGCCAAAGAATTTCGTTACATAATCACGGATATTATGTGCCGGGCAGGCGGCGGGCATATCGGCGGCTCCCTCAGTCTGGTGGAAATTATCATCACGCTGTATTTCAGAATTATGAATCTAAAGCCGGAGGAACCGCGCTGGGAAGATCGTGACCGCTTTATCCTGTCCAAAGGGCATGCCGGCCCGACCCTTTATACGGCCCTGGCTTATAAAGGCTTTATCCCCAAAGATCTTCTGTTGACGTTGAATGCCAACGGCACGAAACTGCCGAGTCACGTGGACCAGGTGATAACGCCGGGTGTGGATCAAACTGCCGGCTCGCTGGGGCAGGGATTGTCCTGTGCTACCGGAATTGCACTGGCCAGCAAGATTCATAAACGAAACCATAATGTTTTTTGTGTTGTCGGCGACGGGGAATCACAGGAAGGCCAGATTTGGGAGGCCGCCATGTTTGCGGCCCATCACAAACTGGATAACTTAGTGGTCATCACCGATTACAACAAAATGCAAATCGACGCTGAAGTCGAGAATATCGTCTCACTGGAGCCGGTGGTGGACAAATGGCGCTCTTTTGGCTGGGAGGTGTTTGAAATAAACGGCCATGATTGGGACGATATTTATGACACCATCCACAAGGCGATCGCCGTCAAAGATAAACCAGCCATGATCGTGGCCCATACCGTCAAAGCCAAAGGCAATGTCTGTTACGAAAACCGCATCGAATGCCATTTCATCAGCATCCCTGATGAAAACGAGCGCCAAAGAGTGATCGGGGGTGTCTGCGCTGAAGGTGACAGGGAGCCGTTTGAATTTAACTGGACAGAAGGAAAATAGGTATGAAGCTACACGAAAAAGAAATAAGAGCCGTTTACACGGATACACTCATTGAGCTGATGACCGAAAACGACAAAGTCGTTTGCCTGGAGGCCGATCTGGGAAAATCATCTGGCACGGTGCCCCGGGTCTGGGAAGCATTTCCGGATCGCTTTTTCGATGTCGGGGTGGCTGAAGCCAACATGATCGGTATTTCAGCCGGCCTGGCCAATGAAGGCATGGTGCCGTTTTGTGCGACCTTTACCCCCTTTGCCACCCGCCGGGCCTACGACCAGATCACCATATCGATTGCCTATGCCGAAAACCCGGTCAAGATTGTCGGCACCGCGCCGGGGATTACCACGGCCAAAAACGGTGCCACCCACATGTGCTTTCAAGATCTGGCCATCATGCGCGCCATGCCGAACATGCGCGTTTATTGTCCGGCAGATGTCTATGAGCTGCGCTCAGTGGTCAAATATATGGCCGCCAGTAAAAAACCCGAATACATGCAGCTGATTCGAGAAGTCCACGCGCCGATATTTGATGAAGACTATCAATTTGATCCGCTGAAGGCCAGGGTATTGGATGAAGGCGCGGATGTGACCCTGGTGACCACCGGCTTGACGACCCAGCTTGCGCGCCAAGCCGTTGCCGAGCTGAAGGAAGAAGGCATCCAGGTGGAGCATATCCATTATCCATCTGTAAAACCCTTTGATGCCGATACCCTTATAAACTCCGTGAAAAAAACCCATGCGGTGGTCACCGCCGAAAACCAGAACGTGATCGGGGGCCTGGGCGGCGCGGTCTGCGAGGTTCTGGCCGAACACTATCCTGCTAAAGTTAAAAGACTGGGTGCCCAGGACCGATTCGGAGAAGTCGGCGATGTGCCCTATCTAAGTGAGACGCTGGGATTCAGCGCTGCCAAAATTGCCAGCGCCTGTCGCGCGATGAAGGAAACTTCTTAGCGGAAAATGCAAACACCCACTCAAAAGTTTTGGGACCTCCGGCTGCAGAGCTGCCAAGCGGCCCTCGAAAAAAATAATTTTGAGGCTTTTATAGCGCCAACCCCTGTAGCTGCCGGACAGATCGTCATCGATCAAATTTTACCTCAAATAGATGTCAAAAGCGTATCCTGGGGAGATTCCTTAACGCTTCATGAAAGCGGTATTTTAAAATTTTTTAAAGGAAATCCGGCTTTCGGCCTCATCGAAACGTTTGATGAACAAGTCCCCCGCGCAGAAATCATCGAGCGCCGCCGCAAGGCCCTTTTAAGCGATCTTTTTTTCAGCGGCACCAATGCCGTAGTTGAATCCGGTGTCCTCGTGAATCTTGATATGGTGGGCAACCGCGTGGGGGGCATGGTATTTGGTCCCAAGTGGGTGGTGATCATGGTGGGCCGCAACAAGATCGTTTCCGATCTGGAGCAGGCCATGGAACGCATAAAGAGTCTGGCCGCCCCGGCCAATGCCATCCGGCACGAACAAAAAACACCCTGTGTCAAGACCGCTTATTGCATGGATTGCAGCAGCCCGGCCCGCATCTGCAACGTTTGGACCATCCATGAAAAATCATACCCCAAAGGCCGCATCAAGGTCATATTAATCAATCAAGATTTGGGTTTGTAAAACCTGTTTAATTTGTATAATTTGTTGAAAGCCAATAATCCAATCCAAATGGAGGTAATGTGATGCCATCGTCCATTCCCATTGTGTGCCCCTATTGTGGTGTTGGTTGCAACCTTGAACTGTCTTTGGATGAAAACGGAAGACCTGTTAAAAGCAGTGCATCCGGCAGAAATGCTGAGCTGAATGCCAGGTACCTGTGCGTCAAAGGCTTTACGGTGCACGAGCTTGTCAATCATGAGGAGCGTCTGACCCAACCCTATATCCGGAAAGTGGACAAACTGAAACTGGTCTCCTGGGATGAGGCCATTCAATTTGCTGCCCAACGCCTGAAAGAGATCTCCAGTAAATACGGTGCTGAAAGTATCGGGATGCTGTGCAGCGGCAAAATCCTCAACGAAGAGAACTACCTTTCGCAGAAATTCCAGCGCGCTGTCATTGGCAACAACCACGTCGACAACTGCGCCCGATTGTGACACGGGCCGTCCGAAGCTGCTCTGAGACGGCAGCTCGGGTACGGTGCGGTCAGCACCTTTCTGGAAGATTATGAAGCCACCGACACGGTTTTTTTGGTGGGCGCGCATACAACCTATACCCACCCGGTCATCTGGATGCAGGTCAAAAAACGCGCTAAAAAGGGTGGCCTGAACCTGATCCTGGCTGATCCGCGGCAGACGGATCTGGTCAAAAATGCGGCCGTACATTTACAAGTCAAACCGGGCATGGACATTTTCTGGATCAAGGCCCTGGGGAAAATTATTTATGAAAAAGGGTGGTACGATCGGGAGTTTTGTGAAAAACAGACCATCGGTTTCAAGGCCGTCTGCGAAGGGTTGGCTGATTTTGATATTGATGCCGCCTGCACGCGGGCCGGGGTCAAACGCGCAGACCTGGAGAAGGCCGCCGAGCTGATTCATGACAAAAAAACCATTTTTATCTGGGGCATGGGATTAACCCAGCATGCCCACGGGACGGATAATATTACGGCCCTTGTTAATCTGGCCTTGCTGACGGGTAACATCGGCAAGCCCGGCTGCGGGCTGTCACCCTTGCGGGGCCAGAACAACGTGCAGGGCGCCTGCGACATGGGCGCGCTGCCGAATTTGCTGGCCGGGCATATGGAGGTTGGCGATGAAGCCGCCCGGGTGCATGTCGGCGCTCTCTGGGGAACCGAGGTGCCTGCCCAACCGGGCCTGGCGGCCCCTGAGATGATTCATGATATTGCCTCCAATAAAATCAGGGCGCTCTATGTCATCGGCGAAAATCCGGTGGTCGCAGAGCCGCAGTCCAACTTTGTGACCTGGATGCTTCAGAAACTCGATTTGCTCATCGTGCAGGATATCTTTCCGAATGAGACCACCCGGTACGCCCATATTGTCCTGCCGGCTGCCATGGTGGGAGAAAAAGAGGGCACCTTTACCAATGCTGCCCGGCGGGTTCAATACACGGCAGGTGGCCTGAAGCCCCCGGGAGAAGCCAGGGCCGACTGGCAGATTTTAACGGAAATGGCCAAAGCCCTGGGAGCCGATTGGCCATACACCTCAACGGAGGATATCTGGGAGGAAATTCGCAAAGCAGCCCCGCTTTTCAGCGGCATCACCCACAAACGGTTAAAATCGTCTTCCGGAATTTTTTGGCCCTGTTATGATGAATCCCACCCGGGCACGCCCCGTCTGTACGAGGACGGATTCGGCTTTCGCGACCGCCGCGCGCGCTTTTTGCCGGTTGATTTGCCGGATACCCTCATGGAGCCCACCGAGGAATACCCCTACGTGTTGATCACCGGACGGCTGCTGGAGCATTTCAACACCGGGGAGATGTCGCGGCGCGCTAAAAAGCTTTCCAGGCTCAAACCGGCAGCGTATCTGGATATGAATCCGGAAGACGCTGAAGCCGCTGGCCTTGGCGCAGACGATGTTGTGCGCATGACCAGCCCGTATGGATCGGTTCTATTGCCCTTGAAGATCGATGCCAGCCTGCAGCGCGGATATCTGTTTGCGCCGATCCATTTCAGTGAGCCCAATTTTAACTCTTTGATGAGTGCGGTGCCCATCGATCCCAAGGCCAGGATGCCGGCGCTAAAAGTGATCCCTGTTAAACTACAGAAGGATTAACATTCGGTATAAATGTTTGCTGAAGTTTAACTTTACAAATGTAGCATTTTAACACAAGAAATGGGGCCCGGGTGGGGGCCCCTTCTCTTATGATCAATGTCTGGTTGGTAAAAGAAATATATACAAATCCGATATTCAAATTTTCTTAAGACATCTTTTTAGGGGCTCTTGTGTCAAAAATAGCCTCACCTTTCATCAAACAGTGTATTGATATGGCAATGGATGTTCGGAAAGATAACATTGGGGTTGAAGATTCGATAAAATCAGGTAATAGAGATTAGCGATGTTTGCAGCTTGTAGACATCAACCGACAATAGAATCAGAAATTTATTATGGAATCTCCTGAATTCACATTGCAGATTGCCCTGGTATTGGGGGTTGTCGGGATCACCATCATACTGTTTATCACCGAGTGGTTGCGTGTGGATCTGGTGGCCATCATGGTTATGGTTACCCTGCCATTGATGGGTCTTGTGGAGGGTCGTGAAACTTTTCTGGGACTGTCCAGCACGGCCGTCATTTCGATCATCGCGGTAATTATCATGGGAAGGGGTCTGGACCACACAGGTGTCATCAACCGTGGTGTCAGGCCGCTGCTGCATATTGCCGGTTCCAGTCGTCGTCGCATGATTCTGCTGTTGTCGGGGACTGTGGCGGTCATCTCCAGTTTTATGCAGAATATCGGTGCTGCGGCTCTTTTTCTGCCGGCCATTCAGCGAATGAGCAGAAAAACCGGCACACCCATATCGCAGCTGCTCATGCCGGTGGGATTTTCAGCCATTATGGGCGGCACTGTCACCCTGGTCGGCTCCAGCCCGCTGATTATGCTCAACGACCTTTTACGACCCTTCGGCATCGAGCCCTTCAGCCTGTTTTCTGTCACGCCGGTAGGCATTGCTATCGTATTGACCGGAGTTCTCTATTTCATCGTTTTGGGCAAATTCGTGCTGCCCAGGCGCACCGAGAGCCCAGATCAACAGCAGCAAGAAGAGGTAAATCCCCTGATTTATTACCCGGAACTGGTCAAACTTTTCGAATTAGAGAATACGGCTGGAGAACAAGTCGAACCCAAAGTACTGGATCTTTGTGATGCCTACAATGTCCATACGGTTGCCCTGTCACTCGATGGCGGCATGCATAAAATTTTGCCACCGGATCGGGATTTACGTATCACCCATGGGTCGGTCTTTGCCGTATACGCTTCGCAGGAACATGCGGAAGAAGCTGCCAAAGCTTTCGGGTTCAAGATTAAGCCCAACCTGGAAGTATTTGCTGAGGACCTTTCCACAGACTTTTCAGGTGTTGTGGAGGCCATTGTCTCGCCCCATTCAAGCTTTGTGGGAAAGACCCTCATACAAGTCCGCTTTCGTCACAACCATTTGATGGCGCCGTTGGCGATCGTGCACCAGGGGCAGATTCACTACAGGAAAATCGGTCCACGCATCTTGGAGCCCGGTGATGTCATCCTGATGCACGGGAAATGGGAAAGCTTCCAGCGGATACGACCCAAACGAGATTTGCTCTTTGCTCAGCCGCTGCACCATGAAGTGTTGCTTACGCACAAGGCCGCTACCGCCATAGCCTGCTTCGGTCTGGCAACGGCTCTGGTTATCTTCACGTCCTTGCCGATTTCGATCTGTCTCATGGCCGGTGCAGTGGGCATGATTCTGACCAATGTAATACGTATCGACGAGGCTTACCAGGGCGTTGATTGGCGCACCGTCTTTCTGCTCAGCGGGCTTATTCCTTTGGGCCTTGCCATGCAGAAGACCGGGGCAGCCGCCTGGCTTGCATATCATTTACTTGGTTTTATAGGCACGCCATCAGCCCCTGTTTTCATCATGGCCATCTGCATGATGACGACGGTGTTGACCCTGGTGATCTCCAATGTCGGTGCAACCGTATTGCTGGTGCCCCTGGTGGTCGATATGGCCGGCACTGTCGGTGTTGACCCGCGCCTGGCTGCTCTGGCCGTGGGACTGGCCGCTTCAAACGCATTTGTGCTCCCTACCCATCAGGTCAATGCCCTTTATATGGGTCCTGGTGGGTACACCAGTCTCGATTTCATCAGGGCCGGTGCACCTTTGAGCATCCTCTATTTATTGGTTCTGACGACGATGATTCTTCTGATTTATTGAAAGATTTAGGGCTCATCCTTATCCGCAAGCGATTATGCATTTGAACAATTCACCGCCGTTTTATACAGCGATCTGGCACTTGTTCAGCGACCTCGGTTAAAAATCGATATTTTGCTTGAAACACTTGAAATTTTCATAGAAACGCTTTAGTCTATTGATATGAGTGAGAAACATTCAATAAACATCGACCAATTTCACGATGTGCTCCGCAAAAAGCACCTGCTATGTCACGAACATAGCCCACCCCTCCAGTAACCTTCAGTCCATCTTTTTGGACTCTGCAAGGTAAGATACACCAATTTGCCGTGTCTAAAATGAATACTTGCTTTTTTTCTGATACGAATGCATGCTGAAACGATGTCGTTTTTGCGCTGACACGGGTAAACAGTTCACTTCATATAATTATCATTATACGCCAGTTATCATAATTGGATCCAAAAGGAGGAAAACATGGCCATTATTACCATTTCAAGAGGATCATATAGCCGTGGCAAAGAAATTGCCGAAAAAGTTGCCGCCGAGCTTGGCTATCATTGCATCTCAAGAGATTTACTTCTTGAGGTGTCAAAGGACTACAACATTCCTGAAGTAAAGCTGGTGCATGCCATTCACGACGCTCCCGGTATGTTGGCGCGTCTGGGACGGAAGGAAGAGAAATATATCGCCTTCATCAAAGCCGCCCTCCTGGAACACTTGAAGGAGGATAATATCGTGTACCATGGCCTGGCCGGCCATTTTTTTGTCAAACATGTGCCCCATACACTCAAAGTCAGGGTGTTATCGGATATGGAAGACCGGGTCCGCTTGGAAGCCGAGCGCAGGGGCATTGACGAAGAAGAGGCGCGTCGCATTCTGGAAAAAGACGATAAAGAACGGCAGAAATGGAGCCAGTCTCTTTACGGGATCGATACTGCCGATCCTATCCTGTACGATTTGGTTATCCACATCAAGCAAATTACAGTGGAAGACGCGGTTGATATGATATGCGACCTCGTCTCTAAAGAGCAATTTAAAACAACTCCCGAGTCGCAACGCCTAATCGAAGACTTGGCGTTGTCCGCAGCTATCCAAAAAGCGATGATCGACATAGGGCCTGATATTACGGTCTGTGTCGACAATAATATAGCTTATATCGAGACGGAGGCGGCCATCGGTGCTGAGGAAAGTTTGGTTGAGGAAATCAGACAGGTGGCCGGAACCTTCGAAGGGATTTCGGATGTCAAAATTGAATGCCATCCTATTGTTCCTTTGAGCGAATAAATTCACTGCATCGGCGCGTAATGCGACCATTACATGCCGCTGAATAGAGCCGACCGCTTTCAGGCTCCAGTATGCTAGAGAAGTATACAACAGTGTTTAGAAGGCATTAAAAATCTTTTTTCTGTATGAAAATCTGTTAGGGGAACCATCGTGTGAAAACCATAAAAGTCAAAGAATTGATGGTGCCGCTCGAAGATTACGCAACGGTTCCATCCGGGGCAACTCTGCTGGAAGCGATTCTTGCTTTGGAAACGGCTCAGATGACACTTGATCCGTCTATGCATAAACATCGCGCTATACTGGCGCTGGATGAAACTGGAAAAGTTGTCAGCAAAATGACCATGAAAAGTATCCTGGTTGCCCTTGAGCCCAATTATGGAAAAGTGGAAGGCACAGAAGTGTTGGAACGATCAGGATACAGTCCGGATCTGATCAAGTCCATGCTTGAGGATAATGCGCTTTGGGCAAAGCCTTTGCAGTTTATCCGCGAACGGGCAGCCAAGCTTAAACTGGGAAATTTTATTCAGATGCCTTTAGAGACGGAATATATTCATGAAAATGCCACTCTGGGGGAGGCTGTTCACCAGTTCATTGTGTCTCCACACCATTCTCTGCTTATCACCCGAGATGATGAAGTCGTCGGAATATTGAGGCTTTCCGATATTTTTACCAAAGTTTGTGACATAATCAAAGGCGTTTGACATTGCATCCGGTTTGAATCAGAAGATTGATCAAATCTTTAAAAGTCCAATTTAAATGTCATTCTGAACAAGGAGCATTTTGATGGACACTCATGGAGAAAAAACCGGGATATTCGCTAAAAAAGGTCTATGGATCGCAATCGGCATAGGCCTTTTTATTTTGATCGGCTTCATTTTACCAACGCCCCGGTCGCTGGTGGAGGTGATCGAAAAATACGGGTATGTTGAAAAAATGATCAGCTGGGAAATCGCCCATAATGCCTCAGAGGCTGCCGCTAACACGATGATTGTACTGGGAATTGTCCCTATGGCGGTTGTTTTTTTTGCGGTCGAGGCCCTTCCAATCGGTGTAACGGGCATCTTGATGCCGCTGATGGCTTACTTTTTCGGGCTTCTGCCTTTCAACATGATTGGCAAAACATTTGCGGGAGACGCGCCGCTGTTCATGCTGGGCGTTTTTGCCCTTGGAGCTACGGTGGTAGAGGTGGGATTCCATAAACGATTGGCCGTCTGGTTGCTGGGATGGACGAAAGGTTTCTGGATTCCCATGATCGTGCTGTGCCTCAGCATGTCGATCGTGGGTTCATTTATGTCGGCCCCTGCCATGTGTTCATTTATGGTGCCGGTCTTGATGGCTGTCTATTACGGATCGGTGAAGGCCAACAGTCCGGAGGGGGAGGTGGTCCACGATCCTGCGCTGGCCAAGTATCTGCTGTTTTCACTTTGCTTTGCCCTGAACATGGGCGGACCCGGCACACCCTCAGCCGGTGGGCGCAATGTGATTATGATGGGTTTTTTTACCGAATACGGCATTCCGATCACCTATTCCGGTTGGATGAAATACGGCTGGCCTTTAGTGCCGCTCGGCAGCTTTTTGTTGATGCTCTATATGGCAACTTTATTCAGCAAGAAGATAAAGACCCGGGATCTTACTGCCGGGCTGGAATATATAAAAGAAGAAACCCGCAAAATGGGTAAAATGAAATATCCCGAGTATATCACGGCCGGGACGCTTTTTCTGATCGTGACCCTGTGGATATTTGGCGGCGAAGCCACAGGATTGGGTGGGCCGGCGCTTCTGGCCCTGGTCATCCCAGTTTTGTTCAGGAGCGTGAAATTTGAACAGATAATTGAGCGTATATCCTTTAATGCATGGTTCATGTATTGCGGTGCATTAACCCTGGGTGCCCTTCTGAAAGAAAGCGGCGGCGCGCTGTGGCTGGCGACAACCTTTCTGAACGCGCTTTCACATATGGGCATGGATCAGGGTTTCGGGCTTTGGGTCGGAATGTCCACTTTCTCCGGTCTCGTTACCAATTTTATGTCTGATGCAGCTACCGTCGCTCTTATCGGTCCCATTGTGGTTCCCATGGGGATTATGACGCATGTTGCCGGCGAGCCCTGGGCCATCGGCATGGCCGTGGCATTGGCATCTTCCTATGCCCATTTTTTGATTGTGGGGTCTCCCGCAAATGCTTTGACATTTGCGCTGGGGGTATATCCGGATACAAACAAGCGGGCTCTTGAAGCCATTGATTTTGTAAAATATGGCTTTGGATTTTTTATTCTGTCCATGCTTCTGCTCTGGATCATTGGATTTTTGGTGATCTATCCTACCGTTGGTTTTCCGGCGGGGATTCTCGAGCAGGCCACCCAGGTACTTCAAAGCACAGCGGTCAAATAACGGGCGAGCTGATTAACGCTCCTCTCTTATTTGCAAATGATTATTGATATTTTTGTTTGAAATTTTTAACGGTTTTTTGAATGACGACAGGGAATTTCACTGGTGAAAGCAATAATTACAGGTGCCGGGGCAGTCGGGTTTCATATTGCGAAGCACATGGCCCTTGAAAATGAGGATGCAGTTGTGATTGACACGGATTCCGATGCACTTCGTCGGGTTTCGAATAACATCGACATCGAGACAATTTTAAGCTCCGGCAGCAGCCCGGTTATTTTAGAAGCAGCAGGTCTTAATAATGCTGAAATCATTTTAGCCGTTGAATTAAGAAAATTGATGAATATAAAAGGAGTGGTTGCAACCATGCGCACCATTATTATTGCAACATTGTTATTTTTGACCTTGGTTAATGGTGTTGCCTCAGCAGCAAAAGAATTGGACATTATTGAGATAGAAGCTGAGGGCAGCTATCGAATAGGAGCCGACGCCTCAGTTGATTTGGCAAGAAAAGTGGCGCTTTTCACCGCCAAAAGACACGCTGTGGATTTGGTGGGAAGATACTTTTCACACAAAAGCTTTATCAAAGCTTATGAAATGAACAAGGATGAGATATACAGTCTGGCGGCAAGGGAGATCCAGGTAGAAATATTAGAGGAAAAAACCGAAACATTCGCGAAGACTTCAACATATCGACTCCGCATCAGAGCAAAGATCAAGACCTCTGATTTTGTGAAAGCAGAGATAGAGGACGCCAAACAGGAAAAAAAAGAGGCAAAAGAGTCTTATCAGGAAAAAATGGAACAGCCCGTTTCTGAAGATATTGACCCGGGGAAAGACATAGCCAAAGCATACCGGCTACTGCGTGAAAAGAAATGGCGAGTTGCTATTATTTATTTAAACAATCTCGAAAAAAAATACCCGAACTGGGACAGCATCTATATGGCGAAGGCCATAACTTATTATATTTTGCGCGAGCCGGTGTTTATGAAAAAAGCGCTGAAAAAGGCCTGTCGTCTCGATAATCAAATCGCATGTGATGACTTAAAAAGTCTAAAGAGAGTGCACCAGCACGATTTTGGCATTTCCATAATTGAGTAATAAATGATCCAGTAGAAATCAATGCAGACGATAACTTCAATTCCATGCGGCGGGTTCAGCTACGCGCGGTACAGCCCATTTTTAAACCAGTGCTTGATCCGGGCCAAGGCATAAAAAAACAAATTACTGGTCATTTAAATATTTGTTAAGCAGCATAATAGGATATAACCCATCAAAAGTTGCCGCCAGATGGCGGCATTTTTTTGAGAATAATCCATTGAGCAGAAAGAGGCTTGTTTTTTTAGGCCATCCATAGTTGGATAGGCGTGCTGTATTTTTTAACAGGAAATGCGATTTACGACAGGCGAAAATCGGCAGGCCAACACACACAAGGATGCATCATGAAAACCGGTATGAATGTTCACGAGATTTTAGGTCGGTACATACTGGCCGATGGCATGGACCTGGTGATGGACCTGGACAGGTCCCACGGCAGTTGGATTGTGGATCAAAGAGACGGTTCAGAGTACCTGGACCTCTACACCATGTATGCATCCCAGGCCATCGGCTACAACCATCCCGGGATGCAGGAAATCAGCGATGAGCTGGCCCGGGCGGCCACCCAGAAGCCGATCTGCTCGGATATCTACACCGAACAAATGGCCCGCTTCATGGAAGTCTTTGCACGGGTGGCCATGCCGGCGTACCTGCCGCACGCCTTTTTTATCGAAGGCGGCGCACTGGCGGTTGAAAACGCCCTGAAGGCCGCCTTTGACTGGAAAACCCGCTTGAACCAGGCCGTCGGCAAGGATGCTGTCCGCGGCGACATGATCGTGCATTTCAAAGAGGCGTTTCACGGCCGCAGCGGCTACACGCTATCGCTGACCAACACCTATAATCCCGACAAGACCCAATATTTTCCCAAATTCGATTGGCCGCGAATCGATAATCCCAAACTTTGCTTTCCGGTAAACGCTGCCGAGGTGCAGCGGGTGTCTGAAGCCGAGCTACGGGCGCTGGAGCAGGTCAAGCAGGCCATTCAGCGCTATGGGGATCGGCTTGCCGGTCTGATCATCGAGCCCATCCAGAGTGAAGGCGGTGACAATCATTTTCGACCCGAGTTCATGCAGGCGCTCAGGGAGCTGTGCAGTGAAAACCGCATCCTCTTTATCCTCGACGAAGTGCAGACCGGGATCGGGCTGACCGGACGCTTCTGGGCCCACGAGCACCACGCTGTTCAGCCGGACATCATCAGCTTCGGGAAAAAGACTCAGGTCTGCGGCATGTTGGCCGGCCCGATTATGGATGAGGTGCCCGACAATGTCTTTGAGCGTTCAATGCGAATCGGTTCTACCTTCGGCGGCAACCTGGTGGATATGGTGCGCTGCAAGCGCATCCTGGAAATTATCGAATCCGAAAGGCTTGCGGATGCGGCCGAGCGGCAGGGCGCCTATCTGCTGGCCAAACTGCAAGAACTGCAGTCCCGCTTTACCGACACCGTATCCAACGTCAGGGGGCAGGGGCTGCTTTGCGCCTTTGACCTGCCGGACCCTGAATTTCGCAAGCGGTTTGTGGAACACTGCACCCGGGCCAGGGTGCTGGTCGTGGGTTGCGGCCGTAGAAGCATTCGGTTCAGGCCCCACCTGAATGTCAGCGCGGCAGAGATTGACCACGGCATCAAGGTTCTGGCCGATGTCCTGACCGATATGGCATAAACATGTCAAGGAATCGATAATAGGAAAATTTGACCCCCCCTCTTCTTTGGCGCAAAAAAAATGGGGCCCTGGTTGGGGCCCCATTTTTTTTATAATCAGCAGCTTGTGGGTTTAAGCTGCATCCATTTCGCGGCGATCGGCCATGTCCATCAGGACGCGCTCGCGGGCTTTGTCGATGCCTAACGCTTTGCGTTTCTTGTCGATATGCGCAATCATCATGCGGGCGATGTCATGCGGATCGATGGCAAAGCCCCACTTGCCCATGCCCAGCTCCTCGAGCTCTTCAAACAGGTGCTTGTGGAACTTGGTGCCTTCGACAATCGGGAACGTGACGCCGAAGACGGTGTAGACACCGGAAGCGACAAAGTACTGCCCGATGCAGATGGCTTTCTCACTCATGTATTCAGGCGCGCATCCGGCGACGGGCAGATCGGCAATGCTTTCACCCAAACCACCGGTTTTGACCATCTCAGCGCAGGCAATCAGAATGCGGCTGTTGTCCACGCAGGACCCGATTCCAAGTACTGGCGGCATGCCCACTGTTTCGCATACTTCTTTCAGCCCGGGGCCGGCCAGATGGGCGGCCTCCGGCGTGGTCAATCCGGCTTTAGCCAGTGCCACCTGGGAGCATCCGGTCTGAACCACCAGCACGTCGTTTTTAATCAGCTCTTTGACCAGCTCAACATGCACATAATCCTGTTTCATGCGCGGGTTGGTGCACCCTACAACGCCGGCCACACCCCGGATACGCCCGTTGATGATGTTGTCATTAAGCGGGGTGTAAGATGCCCGGAAGGTTCCGCCCAGCATGTAATTGATGTATTCATGCGAGAAACCGTGGACACCGGAATTTTTGATCTGCGGTATTTCGACCGGCTTACTACGGCCTTTGAAGCGCCCGATGGCCCGAATGACAATTTCATCCGTGCAATCTTTGGGCGTATGCTCATGAAACTCAATGTGGGTGGCCCCTTCGATCTTACATCTCGGGTTGGTGGTGATCAGCGGGGTATCATAGCATTCCGCCACTTTCACCAAACCCTGCTTGATACACTGCACATCAACCGTCATAGCGTCCACGGCGCCGGTAACCAAAATCGTTTCGGTCGACATAAAATTGCCGGCGTGCGGGATGCCGTGGCGAACCAGGACTTCAGCACCGGAGCAGCACATGCCACAGAGGTTGATGCCCTTGGCGCCGGCTTTTTTGGCCGCTTCGATCAGGGTCGGCTCATTAACCGATTCAATCATCGATTCGAAAAGATTCGGCTCGTGACCGTGCACAATGATATTGACGTGGTCTTCTTTGAGGACACCCATATTGACTTCGATGGCAACCGGTGCGGGGGTACCGAAAAGGATATCGGAAATCTCGGTGGCCACCATGGAGCCGCCCCAACCATCGGCCAGCGCGGTACGGCTGCATTGCTTGGTGATGTTGGTGTAGTCCTGATCGACGCCCATGTGTGTGCGGTGCATCAGTTCCATGATCTCGCGCATGGCGCCGCGGGGCACGATGCCTTCCTTGCGCCAGGTTTCCAGCGTTTTTTCCGGAACCCGTTTGGCAAATGGAATTTCGCCCTCAACCTGGGTATAGGTCCCCTCCAATTCATGGTACAAATCCATCGCGATGTCTTTGATTTCGCGATCTTCGGTTTCGATTCCAACATAACCGGCCACTTGAATCAGCTTGGTCGGATTTTTGATCTCATAGTCTTTGATGTTGCCGTTGATCACCTCTCGAAACAGGTCCAGCATGCTCATGCCGTGGTCGGTATGGGCAGCACCGCCGGATGCGACGGCACGCGCAAAATTCCGCGCCATGATGGTATCGATGGTCGCACCGCAGACACCGACTTTGCCGTAAGGATCTTTAGCATTCAGGCGGCAGGGGCCCATGAAGCAGTGTTTACAGCAAGCTGAATCCGCGCCGATGGGACAGGCTTTCATGCTGGTGGCTCGATCAAATGCCGTTTCAACACCGTCCTTGCGGGCTTTGATGATCATCTGGGTGGTGGCATCACAGGTTGTGAGGTCTTTGGGATCAACCTCTTTTTTCTTGGGAACGACTTTTTTGGGAACTGGCTTTTTTTCGTCTGGCATATAATTCCTCCCTTCTGGAACGATCAATTAAAAAAAATTTGGGTTGATTTTCAAAGTTTGAAGGTCATAAAAGTCTAAGCGGACAACTAATATGGGTATGTATTATTAGTAACTATTCTCATTAAGCTAAAACGTCTTTTTTGTCAAGGCCTTAACAACAGCAAAATTGGTATAATTTATCAACTATTTTTTGGCAATTTTTGTGCCAACTTAGGCCGATCGCCTCTAACAAAAACAAATAATCCTGGAGGTGGCGCAAGGCGCTGGAATGGCGAGAAAATATTGGATCTATGCCCGTTCCCGCTTGTCCCAATTGGTGTATTTTTAACTGTTTTAGGCTTGCCATTCTGTCTTATGATACAGGTATGTCTCAACTTCCGTTTGAGACGAAACAATAAAGGGCGCACTTAGGGCACTGGATTTGGTACTGCTGTGTCCAGCATTCATCCTGAGGCGAGATGATATAACCGTTTGTTAATCAATTGCTTGCGTCGATATTCGACCGGATTGCACAAAATACAATGATGGTCCCTTTTGCACCGTCCAATCCAGACTTCACAGCGATAGCGCCCGCATGTCTCAAATCGTCTCAAATTTGAGACCGTAGCGGCAGTCAAAAATTTAGCAGCGCTTTAAGTATCTAAATTTTATATATTAATTTTTTGATCGCCAGCCATCCATTTGGTATAAAATTTGATTAAATGTGCAGTAGGAAATACGGATCGGCCACGGCGTTTAAATTGTGTTGACCGCCAACAGCACCAAACCATTCGGAATTTTAATTTTCTAATTGAAATAAAGTCAATTTTATACTACCGTGCAAGACTCTTTGCCTTTAACAATCCGGCAGACGTTTAACAGGTCTAAATGTCCAAGCGAATGGTTGATCTAACCTCAATTTGAAAACCCGAGAAACAAACAAAACCAACATCACGAAAGGACGTTCCAATGTCCCAGCCGAAAGTTAAAATGTATTCGTTGAGCACCTGCAGCCACTGTAAAGCAACCAAAAAATTTCTGGGCGAATGCACCATAAAATATGAATTTGTTGACGTCGATAAACTCGAGGGCGATGAACGTAAAGCCATAATCGAGGATGTCAAAAAATTCAATCCACGCTGCTCGTTTCCAACCATCATCATTGGTGACACCGTCGTTGTGGGTTACAAAGAAAAGGAAATTAAGGAGGCTCTGGGAATGTCATGACACCACAGGAACTCTATGATCGAATGAAAACGGTACAGGAAGCCAAGGGCTACTATTTTAATAAGGATAAAGAGCGAACCTTCGAACTTTTAGAAGCCTTGATTGCCAACAAGGAAAATTACGGCTATATGGGCTGTCCCTGTCGCTTGCTCTCGGGCGACAAAGAATTGGATCGCGACATCTTTTGTCCCTGTGTCTACAGTGTTCCGGATATCGAAGAGTTCGGTAGCTGTTACTGCAACCTGTACGTTTCACAGGAGTGGAATGACGGCAAAATCCCACACGAATATGTACCCGAACGCCGTCCCCCTGAAAAAATGCCCTATTAATGCAGCGAATAGGCAAACCGCTCAGTCACCCTGCCCGGCGAAGCATGAATCGGTCAGGGCTTTTAAGCGGGAGCCGTAATTCGTCAAAGGCGGACCGAATCCATGCGCCGGTTTGACGCCAATCCTTTCTTTTTATTCTATTTCCCTCTTGACATTTCTCGTCACAAAATCCATTTTAAAAATAAACCATTTTATCAAGAATTAACTCCTTTTTGGGGTAGAAAACAAAGAGGTGAAGTATGGAAGATGTATGCAAACCAACGTTAAATACAGGATTGCGAGGCGTTGTTATTGCGGATACCCGCATCAGCGACGTACAGGGCGCCGCCGGGAAATTAATCTACCGCGGCTATCTGATTCAGGATTTGGCCAATAATGTCTCTTTTGAAGAGGTGGCTTATTTGCTGCTTTTTGAAAAATTGCCAAATGCCGCTGAATTGAAAGCTTTTAAAGATCAACTGGCTGCTGAAAGAGACATCCCGCCGGAGGTGATTGCCGCACTGAAAACGCGACCGAAAAATGCGCAGGTCATGGATATTTTACAGGCCGGTGTTTCTCTGTTGGCCAACCATGATCCGGATATTACCGATCAAACACTGGAAGCAGCCGTGCGCATGGCGATCCGGCTAATCGCCAAATTTCCCACTATCCTGGCCGCCTGGGATCGTATCCGCAACGATCTAGAGCCGCTAAAGCCATCCGCCAAGCTGGATCATGCCGCCAATTTCCTTTACATGCTCAAAGGCGAAGAGCCCGACGAAGAAGTCAGCCGCTTTATGGATGTCTGCTTGGTGCTGCATGCCGAACATTCGTTTAATGCCTCAACCTTTGCGGCCCGTGAGGTCGCTTCCACCCGAGCGCATATGTATGCGTCGGTCGGCGCTGCGGTCGGATCTTTATCCGG
>JASFEV010000059.1:0-18434 GCA_050124655.1 Desulfobacterales bacterium | reverse complement strand
ATAGTCGATATTTTCAGGCTGCAGGGCGTCAACTGTCCAAAAGTACATCACCCGTTTTTCATCTTTTTTAGGCTTTTTAAGTTTCTTGCCTTTCAGGATTCGTAATACTTTTCGATCTGTGTTGCCCAATATGCAGATAACGTTTTCACGCTCACGAAACCATTGGATCGTCTCGTTGGGAAAGGTGCTGTAGACGGTAAAATCGCCGGTATTTACAATCCAGTCGAACCGATCCGGTTGGATGTACTTTATAATCGCATATAGGGCCGGGTAATTAGCATGGATATCTCCAAGTAATAATATTCGGGTCATTTAGGGACGTGTCTGCTTCAGCAAATTAGAACCGGAAGGAAATGTGTTTACGAACGAATGCATCTATTTAAAGGCACTAATCAATAATTGTCAAGCTGAAGATAAAAAATAAAGAAAACCCGGCTTTTAGGGCGTTAGATCTTGTCCGATAATAAATGAAAAACTAAACGCGTTTCAAAACATAAATAAGTTGTGCCGCAACTCAATAATTGAGACTACAATAATTGTAAAAAATATGTTCCATATGACTTGGCGAATATTTCAAGCGTCATTGCGAGCGAAGCGAAGCAATCTAATGCAAAGTATCATGATCCGCTATGGCGGATTAGATTGCTTCGTCGCTGCGCTCCTCGCAATGACAGCATGACGGATCATATTTTTGACAACTGCTATAACTGAAAACACTAAACCGGCGTTTAGGGCTTTAGATCTTGTCCGAGGGCAAGGCTTGAGCCGGTTCGAAAGCGGAGCGTACACGATCGTACGTGAGCATTTCGGACCGGCTTTTAACGCAGCCATCGGGCAAGAGATGATGCCCTAAAAGCCGGTTTTAGGGGAGACGGACGACAAGTACTGGTATCTTCGACCTTCGGATCACCCGTCGTGCGGTGCTGCCCAGCATGACATCTTCCAGCGTACTCTGCCCGTGGGTTCCCATGACAATCAGATCGCAGTTGTTTTCTTCCGCGCTCTTGATAATCTCCTCGACCGGATTGCCCCGCTGGACAATAACATCATCGGTGGTAAATCCAGCACCTTTCTGCTGCTGCTTAATATCTTCACTGAATTGATGCAAGGCTTCTTTGATGGCCAGATGATCTCGCTTCTTGCCGATCAGGGCTTCTTTGGCCTCATCCATTTGCTCTGATTTGATTTTCTGCCAGCTCTCCTCGCTGATATAACCGATAACGCTCTGGTCCAAGAGTGCTGGGACTTCAGGCAGCACGTGAATCAGGGTGATACCGGCGTTATACAGGTCGGCCAGGCTGACCGCGTAGGCAAAGGCATAGCGGGCATTTTCGGAAAGATCGGTGGCATACAGTATTTTTTTGACCTCAACTTTGGGAAGTGTCATTTTTCATGTCCCCTTGTGGATTAAAATAGGGTTTTTTAGCTGGCCGGCGCTTTTTTGAACATGCCTTTCAAGGGCCTGAACCAAATGCCGCTCAAAAACCAGGAGTACGCATAGGTGCCAATGATGATCAGCACAAAGGCCTTGACGATATCCCAGGCGCTGCCGTTTAAGGAGAAGCCCGGAACATAACCGAATAAAAAGGGGCCCAGATACAGAAATTTGGCAAATTTAAAAGAAGTGAAGGCCGTTTTCCACATATTGGCCTTGGCAATCGTAGCCCCGGCAAAGGCGGCGATGCACACCGGCGGTGTGATGTTGGAATCCTGCGACAGCCAGTAAACGATCATATGAGCCGCAATCTCATTGACCCCCAGGTGGATCAAGGCCGGCACGGCCACCACTGCGGTAATCAGATAGGCGGCGGTCACCGGGACTCCCATGCCCAGTACCAGGGAAGCCAGAGCAATAAATAAAATCGTTAACACCAGGGAGCCGCCGGCCAGTTCGATCACAATATCGGCAAAGGTAAGCACCAGCCCGCTGTAAGTGAGCACTCCGATGATGATACCGATGACCCCCACGGTGGCCCCTATTTTGAGGCTGTTTTCAGCACCGGACCGCGAGGCTTCTACGAAGCTTATCAATTCGGTTTTGATGTCTGCTCCTCTGGATTTGCGGTAAACGAGCACAATGATGGAAAAAACCAAACCATAGAGCACCAACAGCCTCGGCGAAAATATTTTTTCCATGAAAGCGATACCGGATTCGCCCATGATGGGCTTGATGATCCAGGGTAAGATTGTTCCGCCAAGGAGCAGAAAGGCGGCTATCCAGAATACCGTTAAATCGATTCGCGTTTCTTTGGTTTTGAAGCTAACCGCAACACAGGTGGCCAATCCCAGGATGGCGGAGTAGGCCGGCGAATAGCCGGTCAGCATAAAAATCGTAATCACGATCAAAGGCAACGTATAAGGCCATTGGGTTTTCAGGATTTCAGAAGCGCTGTGTTCGCTTTTTTCGCCCTTGATATTATGCATTTTGGCTTCATAGTGCACCATGACAAACACGCTGAAGACATACATCAAGGCAGGGAATATGGCCACAAGCATGATTTTAGAATAGGGAACCCCGGTGAGCTCGGCCATGATAAAGCCGCCGGCACCCATGATGGGAGGCATGAACATGCCGGATATGGAGGCCGCCGGCTCGATGCCGCCGGCCACATGGGGCCTGAATCCGGCCTTTTTCATCATGGGAATGGTGAAGGCACCGGTGGAAACTGTGTTGGCGATGGCACTGCCGGATATGGAGCCGAACAGACCGCTGGCAATGACCGACACTTTGGCGGGCCCGCCGACACGGTGGCCCACAGCCGCCAGCGGATAATCGATAAAAAAGCGCTGGGCACCGGATTTTTCCAGAAAGGCTCCGAAAAGGACAAATAAGATCACATAGGTGGCCAGAACATTGGCCATAATGCCGAACACGCCGTCGCTTTTATAAAAAATGCTGGTACACACCGCCGGAAAGGTGTCCCCCGCGTGGGCAAAAAGATCAGGCGCCAGGTAGCCATAGACCGCGTAAATCAACATCAAGGCCCCGATGATGACAAAAACCGTGCCCACCACCCGCCGGGCCAGCTCGATGCCGATCAGAACCCCGATCATGGCCACGAACATATCAAATTGCGTCTCGGCGCCGGTGCGGTAATTGATGGCTTCAAAATTGACGATCCAGTAGCCGATGCTGAAAATAGAGAGAAAAATCAGCAGGTAGTCGACGACACGCAGCCATTTGTGTTTGGATTTATACAGCAGAAAGACCAGAATGTAGGTGATAATGACATATATACCGCGGTGATACTGGGTGGCGGCCGGCGCCACAACAGCCGAATAGGAGTAAAAAAGGACCAGAATGACGGCCAACACATCAAATACGATTTTTTCAAATTTGTTTAATTTGTCATACACTTTTTTACCCCCCTATTTAAAATTTTCAATTTTAAATATTTTTCATTACTTACAGGCGAAATGGGAGATGCGAGATATGGACCGGGCAACAGCCAGTAAACACTCTTCGCAAGGCCCATATCT
The DNA here is from genome assembly GCA_050124655.1 of Desulfobacterales bacterium. GTDB lineage: Bacteria > Desulfobacterota > Desulfobacteria > Desulfobacterales > JAHEIW01 > JAHEIW01. Next base: position 14,954 of record JASFEV010000059.1, on the reverse strand, counting down.
CACATCAAATCTTCAAGCGGTGAAGCCGCTTGAAATATAAAATCGTGAAACGATTTTATTTCAGCATGCCTTTTTCTTTCCAGAATTTCTCGGCCCCCGGATGAAACGGGGTAACGATGTTGGTGGCGCCGGTCTGCACGCTCATGTTTTTAAAAGTCTTTTTCTGACCGTACATGTGCTTGAGACCTTCATCCGAGTAAACAATGGAAAGCAATTCGTAAACAACTTCCGGTGATACCTTGGAATTGGCCACCCACAGGGCGCTGTCCTGGAAAGAGCCGGCATTATAATCCACACCCCGGTAAGTGCCGGACGGAACCGCCAGCTTGCCGAAATACGGATACTTCGCGTAAAATCCGGAAGCCTCGGCATCCGCATCCAGGTCGACCAGTTCGATATCATTGGTCTGGGCTGCCATAATGACCGCACCGCTCGGAAAGGCGGTAAACAGCCAGAAGGCATCCAGCTGTTTGTTGCCGAAAGCAGCCGCAGCATCGTTGTAACCCATGGCGTTGCGCTCGATCTTGTCCCAGACACCCATATGGGTAAAGAACAGCTCGCAATTGGCAAAGGCACCGGAGCCGGCATTGCCGACACCTACTTTCTTGCCGACCAGGTCTTTAACGCTTTTGATGCCCGAGCCCTGGCGAACCACCAGCTGGGCCGGTGCGCCGTACAACCAGGCTACCGCCAAAACATCTTCATATTTTTTGGGATCATTTTTCATCTGGCCGTTGCGGCCCAGCCAGACGTGACCGGAATAGACCACGCTCATCTGCTGCCTGCCGGCGTTGGTTTTTCTCAAATTTTCAACCGAGCCCGCTGATGTCTGGGCTTTGACGGAAAAATTCTCACTGGCTTTTACCGGATCAAAGACCTGAATGCCGTTGGCAACTACCTGAAAGGTCCCGCCGGCCGGTCCGCCGCCGAATATGATCCTTTCTTTGGCGAATACACTGCCGGAAAAGGCCAGCATGATCACACAAATTCCAATTAAAATGGTCAACAATTTGCTTTTCATGGTAACTCTCCTAAATTTTTTAGTTAGTCAAAGTTTGAGCATCATGCAACCCGCCGGCCCGGCGGGCATGATGCACCATTTCAGTTTTTGTTGTCATAGAACCCGTCTCGCTTTTCTTTGAAAACCACCTCCTTTCAATTTAGTGGTGTCATCATCGACAAGGGGCAATACCAACATTTCAGCCCGTGGAGTTGCCACATCACGGGCTATCTCTATTTGGGAAGAACAGCAAAATCGGCCGTTGCATGTTCTTGGGGCCAGACACACTCGAATTTACCGTTAATAATCTGCAAAACTTGCGTCGGCAGACTATTTTGCCTTTCAAAGTTCTCATATGATGTAAACTTCACCGGACCGAACGGCGTCATCAAATCGGTTTGGTCCAGGGCCTTGCGGATGCTTGCGGGGCTGTATGAATCGGCCCGCCTTAACACATCTGCGGCCACCAGTAGGGCCGAATACGCTTCGGCACCATGATAATCAGGGGAACTGCCGTATGTGTTCGTAAATGAATCGTAATATTCTTTTGTCCCTGGATATTGCAAACAACGCGTCCACAATGTTGCCGTCACGAAATGATTGGCGTTGGCGCCGGCCTGGGTGATAAATCTTGGGCTCGTAAATCCACCGGCCCCGCCGGTAAGCAAGGAGTTGATTTTGGCCTCTCGAATATTGTTGACCAGCAAGACCCCATCCTTGAGGTAGGAAACCATATAGATAATATCGGGAGGATTTTCTTTCAGACGCGCCACGATGCGTTTGAAATAATCCGGTTTAAGCCTTTCCTTGTGGTAGGGCTCGATCGCGCGCAGCTCGATGTCGTTTCCGCGGCAAAACCACATCATCCGCATGGCGCCACTGGTACCGTATGGGCTGTTTTCATATACGATGGCCATGGATTTGGGCTTGATTTTATTCAGAAAAAAATCTTCCAGCCCGTTGGTGTAACCCTTGGCAGGCGGGTTCAGCCGATAGACGTTTTTCCATTTTCTTTGCGTGATGCGGTCATCGGCAGCGGTGCACACCAGAAAAGGCCGATCCAGCTTTTCAGCCATTCTGGCCATGAATATGGTGTTGCTGCTTTGATAGCCGCCCACCAGCATAACAGCGCCGTTTTTTTCGACCAGGTCGATAATCGCCTTTTCTCCGGGTTTGGGTTTGCCCTGATCGTTGGCATACATCAGCTTTAAGGGTTGACCCTTGATCCCGCCCGCCTTGTTGATCGATTCAAGGGCCATTTCGAGTGACGTTTTCATCATCTTGGCGTAGGTGTAGGCCTCTGAATGCGGGATGCCGATAATGATGGGCTCAGATGCAGCGCCGGTCACCGGGGCGGTTAAAATAGCGGCAAGTGCGAAAAGAATGACTCGGTAAAACGAAAATTTGAATGTAGGTTTCATGATCCACCTCCCATCAGGCCGTAAAGGCCAATTATAAGTCAGTGGAAAAGCATTTTTGCAGTCGGCCCTGCGAGAATGATTTGTTTCCTCGCAGACCCGCCAAATGCTATCTCAAAAGCAAAATAGCCTTTTGATCGAACCTGGCTCTACCTGCTGTCATTCAACAATATGGGTGAGGTGGATAGCGAAGCAATTCAGCAGAAAAAGGGCTATTTGCCGAAATACGGTGTTGAACCGTACAAATAAGCGGCAAAACTGTCAATTAGATGATTTCTGATTTATTTGTCAGAAAATTTCTTACAATAAATTATTTACAAATATCAAAACACAATGGGCTGATTCCAATATGACGGCAGAAAGGAACCGATGAGTTTTATCATACAATTCAGACACATAAAACTTGTTCTGACGGCTGACTTTTTGAAACCATTTGCCATCGATATTCGCTTGGTGTAAATATAGAAATATGTAATATAGCGGTCGAACCGCCAGGCAGTTGCCAAATTGGGGTGTTGCTTGTGGGTCCGGAAATTTAAATCATGAAGCTTCGTATCATTTTAATCGTTTTGTCTTTGCTGGCTTTTTTATCGGCCTCTACAGGCGGGTATTTGTACTATTCCTCTTTGAAAGAATCCGCCCTCAAAGAAGCCGAACGGCAGGCCGATCAGCGCCTGAGAACCATCAAAAAAAATCTAAGCATCTTCCTGGCAGAAAACGTCAAACCCGTAAAAACCCTGGCCGGCATGAAACCGCTTGAGCTTGCCCTGACCGAGCCCAATTCACCAAACCTGGCTGCGGCCAATGCCATTCTGGACCATTTTAATAAAACGCTGGCGGCCGATGTGTGTTATCTGATGGACCCAGACGGCAATACGATTGCCTCGACCAATCGCGATGCCCCCGATAGCTTTGTGGGCCAAAATTTTGCTTTCAGACCCTATTTTAAAGATGCCATTTCAGGTTATCCCGGCACCTACTTGGCCCTGGGCACCACATCCAGCAAACGCGGCGCCTATTACAGCCATCCAGTGTTTGCGGATAATGGGTACCCCCCGGTCGGTATTGTGGTGATCAAAGCGTCGATCGAGTATATTGAAAGCCAGCTGGGAACCGAACTGGACGAAATTGTGCTGGTCAATGATCCCAATGGGGTCATTTTTATTTCTAATCGCAAAGATTGGCTTTATCATCTGTTGTGGAAATACAATGAGAATAATATCCCGCAGATTAAACAATCCCTGCAATTCGGCACCGGCCCCTGGAAGTGGACCGGTCTGGAGTCCAAAGACGGTTACATCCTGGACCGTGACGGCCATGTCTTTCAGATTCACGTCGCCGAACTGGGTTCAAATTATCCGGACTGGAATGTCGTGTATCTGCGCAGACTGGACGCCATCACACAAGCCGTCATCGAACCGCTGATCAAAACCACCGGCCCCATCGTGCTGGCGTTGTGCGTGCTGATCGGCATAGCGGTCTTCTTTTTATACCGCCAGGCCAGCCATGAAATCCGGCAGCGCAGATCAGCAGAGAGGGCGCTGCGCAGTAGTGAGGAGCGCTTTCGATCATTATATCATCACACGCCGGCCATGTTGCACTCTATCGATCCGGAAGGTCGTCTGGTCAGTGTCAGCGCTTACTGGGCGGAGGTTATGGGCTACGGACGCGATGAAGTCATCGGTCGCAGGCTGACTGACTTTTTTACACCCGATTCCCGCGAATACGCTGAAACCACCGTCATCCCTGAATTTTTCAAAACGGGTTTCTGTCAGGATATCCCATACCAATTTATCAAAAAAAATGGTGAAAAAATTGACGTCCTGCTTTCAGCCATTGCCGATCGTGATACCAGCGGCAACATCATACGATCTTTAGCCGTCTCAATTGATGTCACCCAGCGCAATCGCGCCGAGGCGGCTTTAAAGCAGGCGAAAGAAGAGCTCAGTCTGTACTCCAGGGATCTGGAACGTTTGGTTCGCAAGCAGACCGAGGAAATAACCGATATTTTAACCTATACACCGGCTGTCGTTTACATCAAGGATAAAGCCGGGCGTTACACACTGGTCAATACCCGCTATGAAGAATTGTTTGCGGTCCGTAACGCTGAAATCCGGGGCAAGACCGATTATGATATATTGCCGCAAAACGTTGCCGACCAATTTCGCGCCAGCGATGCCCAGGTTTTAAAAGAGGGGCGCTCTTTGCAGCTCGAAGAGCATATCCAGCAATCAGACGGATGGCATACCTATCTGGCCGTAAAATTCCCGATTTATGATGAATCCGGTGCCATCAGCGGCGTATGTGGCATCTTAAACGATATCACCGCCGTCAAAAAAGCCCAAACGCAGCTACGTCGCCTTTCGGGCAGCATCATGGCCAATCAGGAAAAGGAGCGCTCCGCCATCGCGCGGGAACTGCATGATGAGCTGGGGCAGGTATTGACCGCACTGCGCATGGATTCGGTCTGGATGCATGAGCGCTTGAAAAAGGCGGACCCTGAAGCCGCCGAGCGCGCATTGACAATGTGTCGGCTGATCGATAAGAACATCGAGGATGTCCGCGGCATGGCGTTTCGTCTGCGCCCCGGCGTTCTCGACGACCTGGGCCTGGTTGATGCGCTGGAGTCGTATACAACTGACTTTGAAAAACGCACTGAAATTGCCTGTGTGTTTGAACACAATGATGTTGCGAGCCTCGGCGACGGCATTTCCACCGCCGCCTATCGCATTGCCCAAGAAGCGCTCACGAATGTCGCACGACATGCCGCTGCCAATCATGTTGAGGTGGTATTAAAGACCCACAATAACCTTTTGACCCTCGCTGTCGTTGATGATGGTCAGGGATTTGAACCGCAACATCTGTCGGAATCCGAAGGCCTGGGCGTGGCGGGCATGCGCGAACGCGCCGCACTGGTGGGCGGTTCGTTGGAGGTCCACTCTCAACCTCGAAAAGGTACCCGGGTGTCTTTTAAGGTGCCCTTAGATGGACGGCTTGGTAGTCAAGGCGTGTAGCCTACAAAATACGGTTTTCTTTAAGGTGTCAGGAATCCAATAGTGTTCAGGTGTCAGGTGTCAGCAAACAGATGACAGAATACGGAATCTAATAATTAAAGCGTCATCAAGTTCGTAATCCTGACATTTGAAACCATCGTTATTAAGCCTTTTGGAGAGATTTGCATTGATAAAGGTTTTATTAGCAGACGACCACAGCATTGTGCGAGCCGGACTGCGCCGCATTGTCGAAGAAAGCGGGGATATGGAAGTCGTCGCTGAAGCCGACGATGGTCGCGAAGCCATTCAGCTGGTTGAAAAAACAGATCCGGATGTGGCCGTCATCGATATATCCATGCCCGGACTGGATGGCTTGGAAGTCATCAGCCAGTTGCAAACCCGCCATCCGGCATTGCCGATTTTGGTCCTCACCATGCACGAAGAGGGACAATATGTGGTCCGCGCGATTCAGGCCGGGGCCATGGGTTATCTCACCAAACAATCAGCACCGGAACAGTTGGTGATCGCTATCCGCAAAATCCATGAGGGCCAGCGTTACATCACTGACGAGGCGGCCGAAGCTCTGGCATTGCGGGTGGCAAAAGGGTCGGATGGCAAATCCCCCCTGGATTCCTTATCCATGCGTGAATTGCAGGTGTTACGCCGCCTGGCCATGGGGCAAACCAACCGTGAAATTGCCCGCGCTTATCATATTAGTATCAAAACCGTGGATACCTACCGTGCACGCCTGCTCAAAAAGCTTGGGTTGCGCAACAACGCAGATTTATCCCGCTTTGCCATGCAAAACCAATTGATTGAACCCTGATCCAATACGCGGTTTTATCGCAGCGGTGGTGTAATCAAAAGATTTATCGATAGGAAATTCACTTGGTCAAAAAAGTAGCCATAACTGTCAGTTTTTTAGCCTTATTGAGTGGCATCATGCTTTCCAGAGCCATGGCTGCCGACCCGATAAAGATCGGGGTATTGCTGCCGCTGAGTGGCCGCAACGCCGCCATCGGACAAATTCAAAAAAAGGGGGTTCTGATGGCAGCCAAGGACATCAATGCCCGCGGCGGGATCAAAGAACGGAAAATTGAACTCGTTATAGCGGACACCCAGGGCAATGCGGATGGGGGGCGCGCCGCCATCGCAAAGCTCATCCAAAGGGAAAAGGTCTTGGTCATCAGTGGTGGTTTTTCAAGTTCGGCAACCTGGGCTACCAGCGCCATCGCCCAGCAAAATCGCATCCCCTTTGTGGTCACCAGCGCAGCCGCAGATAAAATCACCGAGCAGGGCTGGGAATACGTCTTCAGGCTCAATCAGCCCCTCGGCGAGCATCTTGAGGCCCTGGCATCTTTTTTATCAACGAAGGCATCCGACATCAAATCCGTTGCCATCGTGCATGCTCCGTCCCTCAGAAGCTCTGCAGCGGCCAGACGTTTTTTTAAACGATCTGCCACTCTGGACTTAGAGTTGGTGATCAGGGAGCGTTTTGAGACCGGCGCCGATGAGGTATCGCAGGCGCTGACCCGCATAAAGGCTAAAAATCCCGATTTGATATACGCTGTCGCTGACAATGTCGACAATGCTGCTTTATTGGCACGTCAATCCAAAGTTCTCGCGTTGCATCCGAAATTATTTGTCGGCGAAGGCATTGGATTTGTTCAAACCGGTTTGGCAACGCAGGCCGGAGCGGCTGCAGACGATATCGTATCCACCGCTTTATGGACACCTTTAGTGCCTTATCGCGGCGCCGGCGAGTTTCATCAGAAATTTATAGACCGGCATGACACCCCGCCGGGACGCCATGGAGCTGAAGCCTATGCCGGAATAATGGTCATTGCCGATGCGCTCAAGAGAGCCCGTCAGTTAACGCCGGCAACATTCCGCGATGCGCTGGCCCGCACCGACATGACGACCCTTTTGGGACCGGTTAAGTTTGTTGCCTATAACCAAAAAAGCCAGCAGAACCAACTGCCGACTTTTCTGGTTCAGTGGATCAATGGTAAGCAGGAAATCATCTGGCCCTCAGAGTTTGCCACCCATCCGCCGGTTTATCCCGCCCCTCAATAGCTTGCTGCTGGCTACTGGCTGCTGGCTGCTGGCTGCTGGCTTACTACCACCCGTTTCTCGTTGATTACGAATAATATCTAGTTTTACACGATATTGTTTTAGATTCAAAGGCTGTTTAGGAGAAAGGATGATGGTAAAGCTGCGAAGCGGGCATGTTATTTTCTGAAGGCGATATGCAAAGAATTTAGACTATAGTGATGCAGTGCCACGATATTTGGGATGATTGGCTCCTGTGTTTTTGGGCGGCCGATTGCGTCGGTCTAATCCCAAATATCGGGGCACAGGCACCATGTAGTTCATATCGCCGATCAGAAAATGACATGGCGAGACAACGCGCTCTGGTTTACAATTGATTCTGATGCGCAGATTGCCAGTCGCCAGAAGCGAGCAGCCAGCAGCCAGATTAGAGATCCTTCTTGAAAAACTCTCCGGTATCGGCAATCTCCCCTGGCTTTTTACTGTATTCGGTGGGTTCGGTGCCTTCCTTAAAGCAGACAAAGACCGTTTGTTTGGATTCGGGAATCGGTAAAAGCCCGGTTTCAGCGTCAATCTGGGTAAAGACCACACCTTCGGGCACCTCAAATACTTTGGGCGGCACATCCGCCAGGATGCGCTGCATAAAGCCCAGCCAGATCGGGCTGGCGGCGCGGGAGCCGGTTTCGGATTTACCCAGCGGGGCCTCATCGTCAAATCCGACCCAGGTACCGGTGATATACTGGCGGGTATAGCCCATGAACCAGGCATCAAACAAATTGTTGGTTGTGCCCGTCTTGCCCGCTACGGGTCGATTCAGCGCCTTAACACGCCAACCGGTCCCATACTTGACCACCCCTTCCAGCAGGTGGGTCATGAGGTAGGCGGTGGATTCTTCGATGACTTTGATGCGCTCGGGCGCCATCTCCTCCAACACGTTGCCATCACGATCTTCGATTTTGGTGATGAACACCGGCTCGATCAGATACCCCTGATTGGCAAATACAGAATAGGCTTTGGTGAGCTCGAGCAATGATACACCCGAGGACCCCAGGGCAATAGAAAGATCTTTGCTCAAATCTGAGTGTATTCCCAATTTATTGGCATATTCAATAGCATAATCAATGCCGATATCCTGTAAGATCTTGATGGTGACCACATTGCGCGATTTGGCCAGGGCGTCGCGCATCAGCGTGGGGCCGAAAAACCGCTCCTTGTAGTTTTTAGGTTTCCAGGTAAAATCCCGCTCCTGGTCTTCAAACACAATGGGTGAATCAATAATAACCGAAGCAGGGGTATACAACCGCTCCGGTTCTTTCTCATAGCGTTTGTCCAAAGCCGCGGCGTAAATGAGCGGTTTAAAGGCTGAGCCCGGCTGGCGCCTGGACTGCATGGCGCGATTAAACTGGCTGTCGCGAAAATCGCGGCCGCCGACGATGGCTTTGACGAATCCGGTCTCCGCTTCAAGACACAAGAGGGCTGCTTGGGCGACAGGCTCCTGTTCTAAAGCCAGTTGCCAGACATCAGAATCTTCCGTCTTTTCTTTGGCTTTAACCAAAATAACATCACCGCTTCGAAGGGCCTCGCTGGGACGTTGGACCTTAACTTCATAATAGGCCACCTCTATGTTCGGTTTGCGCGCCCATTTCATATCGGCAAGCGCTATTCGTCCCAACGAATTTCCGATTCGAACTGTGACGGTTTTGTTCTTATCATCTACTTTGATGACCACGCCTTTGACGACCTGTCCGACTTCAAGCGGATTTTCATCCAGTTCGGATTGAACCGATTTAGCAAAAGCCTCGATTTCTTCCGGGGCCAGCTTTTTAAGCGGTCCCCGGAATCCCTGGCGCTTATCGAGTTCACGCAGACCTTTTTCGATTTCTTCCTCGGCGATCTTTTGCATTTCGATATTGGCGGCAGTATAAATTTTAAGGCCCTGAGAGTACAAAACTTCGCGGCCGTATTTTTCCTCGACGTAGCGGCGAACCTGCTCGGTATAGTAAGGGATTTGTTCGATATACAAATTGCGGCGCGGCTTGATTTCCACCTCCGTATTAATGGCCGCGTCGGCCTGGCTCGAGGTGATAAAGCCTTCGGCAACCATACGGTTAAGTACATATATCTGCCGTTGCTTGGCCCGTTCCGGATGCCGGAAAGGAGAGTATTTGCTGGGCGCCTGCGGTAAGCCTGCCAGGATGGCACATTCAGCCAGATTGAGATCGCTTATGGTTTTGCCGAAATAATTATCGGCTGCGGCCTCGACACCGTACGCGCCATGACCCAGATAGATCTGATTCAGATACAGGAATAAAATCTCTTTTTTGTTAAAGGCCTTGTCGATCCGATAGGCCAGGATGGCTTCTTTAATCTTGCGCGTATACGTTTTGTGTGGCGTCAGTAAAAAAGATTTGGTCACCTGCTGGGTGATGGTGCTGCCGCCCTGGACTATGGTTCCGGCTTCCAGGTTTTTAAGAAATGCCCGGATGATACTGTAAAAATCGATGCCTTTGTGTTTGTAAAACCGCGAGTCTTCAGCAGCAATAAAGGCATTAATCAAGGCCGGGGGCATTTCCTCGAGGGGCTTAATGATGCGGCGCTCTTCAAAAAATTCGGCAATTTTACGTCCGTCATCCGAAAAGACCGTGGAGATGATGGGCGGATGATATTGCGTCAAGCTGCTGATCTGCGGCAGATTTTTGCTCAGGTAAAAATAAACACCGACACCGGCCACCGCGCCCATGATGGCAACAATAAATCCCAGCAAAAACGACCACAGCAAAAATTTGCTGAAAAAAAGCCGCCTTTTAGGCCTTGCGCGTTGCGCTAAGATATCAGATTTGGTTTTTCGCTTTGCCATTCAGTGAATATCTCCACAAACAAATAACCAACCCATCCGGGTCGATTGAACTTTTGTTTCTCAATTGAAAATGGGTGCTTTTTGTGGTCTTCGTGTCTTTGAGGTTAAATATGGTGTTTTTTACCACCACGAAGGACACGAAGCTAAAAGCCTTGGTCATGTTTCGCTTTAAAATAATTTATTTGACATTTAGATGTGTTACGGCTACTTAAAACAGTTTATAGTTCGGAATGAGACATTTTATATTACATTATATTATAAACTTCTAGTTTAATGCCTTTAGGGTACAATTTCAACCTGAGATTTTACAAAAACCTATGATTTTATAAAAAATGATGACACCCGACTTTGAAAAATGTGGCGGTCTGATTCCGGCGATCGCCCAGGATGCTGAGACCGGTGAAGTGCTGATGCTGGCATACATGAACCAGGAAGCCTGGGAGGAAACCCTGAAAACCGGCAAAGCGACCTATTGGAGCCGCACGCGACAGGAACTGTGGATTAAAGGCCAGTCGTCCGGCCATCAGCAAATTGTCAAAGAAATTCGCGTCGACTGCGATGCGGACGCCGTACTATTAAAAATAGAACAGCTCGGCGGTGCGGCCTGTCACACCGGGCACCGCAGTTGTTTTCATAAAAAGGTTGAAAACGGTTCGGTTCGGATCATTGGCGAGCCCGTATTCGACCCGCAGGAGGTATACGGTAAGTGAAAAAACCACTCAAACTGGGCATTCCCAAAGGTAGTCTGCAAAATGCAACAATTGCGTTATTTCGACGTTCAGGCTGGGATATAAACGTTAATGGCAGAAGCTATTTTCCTGAAATCAACGATGAAACCATCGAATGCGCCATTTGCCGCGCCCAGGAAATGTCCAATTATGTCGAAAACGGAACGTTGGATGCCGGACTGACCGGCAAGGATTGGATTGCTGAAAACGAATCGGATATTCAAGTGGTCAGCGATCTGGTCTATTCGAAAGTCAGCTCCCGACCGGCACGCTGGGTCCTGGCGGTGCCTTACGATTCACCCATACAAAAAATCGAAGATTGCGAGGGCAAAAAAATTGCCACCGAGATGACCAATTTCACCCGGCGCTATTTCAAAGAACGAAAAATCAATGTCAGTGTTGAATTTTCATGGGGTGCGACGGAAGCCAAGGTAGTGTCCGGTCTTGCCGATGCAGTCGTGGAGGTGACCGAGACCGAAGCCACGATCAAGGCCCATGGCCTGCGCGTGATTCATGAGCTCATGCAGACCAACACCCAGCTGATTGCCAACCGTGACGCCTGGAAGGATCGCACCAAACGCGAAAAAATTGAGCAAATTGCGCTTTTGCTCAAAGGGGCCCTAGACGGCGAAAAAATGGTGGGAATCAAAATGAATGTCCCCGGAGAAAGAATGGAGGATGTGATCGGCATGCTGCCGAGTCTAAACGCACCGACCGTGGCACCGCTTTATCAATCCAGCTGGTTTTCGGTGGAAATAGTGGTCAAATCCGATGTCGTGCGCGATCTGATTCCCGAACTGATGAAGCACGGTGCGGAAGGGATCATTGAATATCCGCTCAATAAGGTCATCTAATCTTTAGTGCATAAATATTGCTGCTTAGAATGGATTGCACGCCGCAGACGATATAGATGGCACAGCGCATAGGGCAGAGGGTTTGACTTAATAAAAAGGAAATCTCAATTTTTTCAACTTTATGCGCTTTGCCCTATGCCATTGGCTGCGATTTAATGAAAGGATTACTTTAGATGGAATCAAGTCGCACGCGGGATTTGACCTCCTTTATCGTAATGGATGTGCTGGAAAGGGCCCAGGAGCTGGAACGCACAGGCGCCCGTGTTATCCATCTGGAAGTCGGTGAACCTGATTTTGATGCGCCAGCCTGCGTCAAAGAAGCGGCCTGCAAAGCCCTTGATGACGGATTTACTCATTACACCCACAGCCTGGGAATGTACGAACTGCGGGAGACCATTTGTGAGTACCACCAAAAACACTACCAGGTGTCCGTCGATCCGGACCAGGTGATCGTCACCTCCGGTTCATCACCGGCCATATTTCTGGTTTTCTCAGCGCTGCTCGAAAAAGGGGATGAAGTTATCATCTCAGATCCGCACTATGCTTGTTATCCAAATTTTATCAAATTCGTGGATGGCAAACTGGTAACGATCCCGGTATACGAAGAAGATGGTTTTCAATACCGGCCTGAAATCATCAGGGAGAATATCACCTCGCGCACCAAAGCGGTATTTATCAATTCACCCTCCAACCCCACCGGTAATCTGCTCTCGGCCGACCGCATGCAGCAAATTGCCGAGCTGACAAAATGTGAGCAATGCCCCTATATCGTTTCGGATGAAATATATCACGGGCTGGTTTATGAGGGCCAGGCGCATTCGATTCTCGAATATTCCGATCACGCCTTTGTGCTCAATGGATTTTCCAAGCAGTTTGCCATGACCGGACTGCGTCTGGGTTATGTGATTGCACCCAAAGCGTTCATTCGCCCCATGCAAAAGCTGCAGCAGAATTTTTTTATTTCAGCCAATGCCATGGTTCAACAGGCTGGAATTGCGGCTCTCAAATATGGCGCAGAAGATGTGGCCCGCATGCAAAAAACCTATAACAAGCGCCGCATTTTCATGATCCGCCGCTTGAAAGAGATGGGGCTCGGGATTACCGTAGAGCCCACCGGTGCGTTTTATGTTTTTGCCAATGCCAAACATATCTCATCCGACTCTTATCAACTGGCATTTGACATTCTGGAAAAAGCCCATGTCGGTGTCAGCCCGGGAATTGACTTCGGCCAGAACGGCGAGGGCTATTTACGGTTTTCATATGCCAATTCGCTGGAAAATATTGAAGAAGGCATGGATCGGCTAAAGCGATACCTTAATGACCGGTCATAATCGATTAATGGGTAAACCGCCGTTCTTCAAAGAAAACGAACCGGCACACGGTGCAAGGCGCACGGCGCAAGGTAAGAATCTTGACGACCAACGGTCTTTTTCCCCTGAGCCGTGCGCCTTGTGCCTTACGCCTAAGGATTTAAGGCAACCCGTCACAAATAACGACTAACCTTCTTAAAACCCAAGATGCTGTATCATGCAGATTAAATCTGCCGATTTTATCAAAAGCGCCACCAAGCCCGCTCAATACCCGCTAGAGCAGCTGCCGGAGATTGCTTTTGCCGGCCGTTCAAACGTGGGAAAATCCAGCCTGATCAATACCCTGGTTAATCGCAAACGCCTGGTCAAGACCAGTTCGACGCCCGGCCGCACCCAGCTGATTAATTTTTTTGAGATTAACCAAAAGATCATTTTCGTTGATCTGCCGGGATACGGGTACGCAAAAGTTCCGGTGTCCGTCCGTAAGAAATGGGGCCCGATGATTGAAACCTATCTTTCCGGACGCAATACCTTGAAGGCGGTAGTGGTCATCTTGGATATCCGGCGCACACCGCAGCAGGAGGAATTAAATCTGCTTGGCTGGCTCAGCCATTATGCCATCGCCGCCATTGTGGTATTGACAAAAACCGATAAAATATCCAAAAACAAGGCGGCTCAACAGCATCGCCACATTGCCCACGCCCTGTCAACGGACCCAAAGGATCTGATTCTATTTTCCGCCAAGACCCGCCGCGGCCGCGACGACCTCTGGCAGGCGATTTTATCATTAGTTGACGTCGAAGTTAGCCCATCGCGCCGCTAAAAGCGCCTTTATCCTGCTCGACGATTTACAATCGGTTGTTTAACCCTTAAGTTCTCTGATAAGGGTATATAAAACTCTTTACGCCTCAGAGTCACTTTGGCTTTACATTATTCACCGCTAAGACGCAGAGGCCGCAAAGGGTATTTTTTCTTATTTCTTTTCGTTGAGAGGACGAAAAGAAAAAAACGTAAGCCTTTCGGGCCTGTTCCATTTTTTTAGCTACCGGACGAAAACAGAAGGAATCGGCTATCGCTTTTTGGAGCTACTTTTTTGAATAATAATGCTGACGCGAAGCGGCTGAGGATTTTCATTTGTCGGCATCTCAGCGACAAATGAAAAAATTGTATCTCTGCGACCTCTGCGCCTTGAGCGCAGCGGGCGGTGAAATAGAAATGCCTAACACGTTCGACACATACGAAGATTTCAAGTCCGGTTACGTCGCCATCTTAGGCGCGCCCAATGCCGGAAAATCCACCCTGCTCAATCGTTTGCTGGGTGAAAAGATTTCCATCACCTCCCAAAAACCCCAAACGACTCGCAATCGAATTCTGGGCGTCTTGCACCGACCCGGTGCGCAGCTTGTCTTTATTGATACACCGGGAATATTTAAGGCCAAAGATACGCTGAATCTGCGGATTGTCGATACGGCCCTGGCGGCCATAGACGAAGCCGATATATTGCTTTTTGTGCTGGATGCGGCTAAACCGGATCCGACTTCAGAGTTATTTTTGGCGGACCGACTTCAAAAGCAAGATCGGCCGGTGATCGTGGCGCTTAACAAAATCGATCAGGTCCAAAAATCAGACCTGTTGGCGGTCATTCAAAAATGGTCAACCCAGTATTATTTTGAAGTTATCGTACCGATCTCCGCCACCGAAGGCACTCAGATGGATCAACTGATCACGGCCATGCAAAATAT
>JASFEV010000058.1:0-18500 GCA_050124655.1 Desulfobacterales bacterium | reverse complement strand
ATTGCAACCGATGGCGGTCTGTTGGAAAAACCGATCGAAAAAAAATATGTCGTTCTGGGCCCGGCCGAACGCATCGAGCTGTGGGCGGATTTCAGCAAATACCCGGTTGGAACATCTTTGGAACTGGTCAGCAAATATTTCGAAGCCGCCATGCTGGAAGCTGAAATGGGGCCGCGCCGGGGCATGCGGGGCGGCATCCGTCTGCCCAACGGTGCGCCTTTTAGTGTTTTGAAAATCGATGTCACCACAAAAGAAACAGAAACCCGCTCGCTTCCCCAAAAGCTGTCTGAGATCGAACGCTATCAGCGGCAGGATACGGATAATGCTGATAATCCACGGCGGTTTTCCTTTTTCATGCGCCATATGCATGGTCTTATCAACGGCCGCACATTTCGCATGCAGGAGGTCGCCGACGATGAAAGGATCCGACTGAATTCAACTGAACTGTGGGAGCTGACCAACGATGACCGGCCAATGGGAATGATGATGATGCCCATGCCCCATCCGGTGCACCTGCATGGGAAGCAATTTCAGGTTGTTGAACGCAGCGGTGTGCTTCACAGCGGTTATGTGGATGAGGGCTGGAAAGACACGGTATTGCTGATGCCCGGCGAACGCGCCCGCATCGTGACGAATTTTACCGATTATAAGGGATTGTTTTTATACCATTGCCACATTTTGGAGCACGGGGATATGGGAATGATGCGCAACTACCTGATTACGTGAAGCTAAAAATCTTTCGTTCCGAGATCGCAGCACCGGTTTTATTCTTTCCAGATTGCCACCGCTCACTTAGCTTTTGAGACATCTGCCCCTAAAGACCGTTTCATTGAATTCGCGCTGATAAAAACCCAAATCCAGACTGATGTTAATTGAAACTTCCATAAGATACGGAGTGAATAGAATAGATGAAAAATTTACACTACAGCGTATTCAGGCTGTCTTTGATTCTGCTCATATCGTTTATTTTCATAGGTTGTGTGAGCGAACCGGTAAAAATCAATTGGCCGGCTAACCATCCGGCGAATTCAGAGATTCAAGGAGCTGAATTTATCCCGCCACCGAACCCTTTTGAAATGGATATGGCGGTTATGAAAGAAGAGCCGGACAAAGATTCCATGATGAAGCACACAATGCCGCAAGAAAGCGGTACGCATCACATGGACCATTCCATGGGGACTGACAAAAAGGAGCATTCCGATTCGGAATCAAAAATGAAACCCACACATACGGAAGGACATCACCAGCATCAGGAGCATAGCCAATGAGATATAAATATAGATATCTAATGCTGTTTTTGGCCTTGGTGCTCTTTGCAGCCGGATGTGCCCAGATACCCAAAGAGGCAGGCTTTAACGAAGTTCAAGGTTTGGTCGAAGAGCGTGTCGACTACCGTCTTGAGTGGAATCAGGAAACAGAGGCCGATCGCGATGTTGAAAAAGCCATCGAACAACTGCTTCAAAATGAACTGACGCCGGAAGCAGCCGTCCAAATTGCACTGCTTAACAACCGCAACTTACAGGCAGTTTATGAAGATCTCGGAATTACTCAGGCAGATGTCGTTGAGGCAGGCTTGCTTGAGAATCCGGTGCTGTTTGGCCAGGCGCGCTTTCCGGATAAATCCAGTGAGGATAATAATTATGAGTTTGGAATTACCCAAAATTTTCTAAATATCCTGATGCAGCCGGCCCGCAAGAAGCTTTCTAATATCCGATTTGAGCAGGCCAAACTGCAGGTCGCCGACGAGGTGATTCAAATGGTGGCCGAGGTACGGAAAGCATATTTTATGGTGCTCGGCGCCCGACAAATCAGAGACTTGAGAAATGAAATTGCCCTGGCGGCCGGCAATTCCTTTGAACTGGCCCGACGGTTGCATTCGGCCGGCAATATCAGCGATCTTGAACTGGCCACCGAAAAAGCCCATTTTGAACAGTCGAGAATGGAATTGGCCAGAAGCGAAACAACATTACTCGATGATCGTGAGCATCTGACGCGCTTGATGGGTCTGTGGGGATCTCAAACCAACTGGCATTTGCCGCAACAGTTGCCGGATATTCCAAGTGCTGAAATGCCGCTTGAGCACGTGGAGTCTATGGCCATCGAAAACCGACTCGATCTGGCCGCTGAAAGAAAAGCGGTTGAAGCCCTGGCCCAGGCCCTGGGCATCACCATCGACTGGCGCTGGGTCGGACAAATAGAGGTGGGAATCAGCAGAGAGCGCGAAACCGATCGAACATGGGTCACCGGTCCTTCTTTGGCTATCGAGCTGCCAATTTTTAATCAACGCCAGGCAGACATTGCCCGGCTCGAGGCGCAGCTGCGCCGCAGCCAAAACAGACTTACGGCTCAGGCAATCGATATACGTTCAGAGGTGCGCTCATTAAGAAATCGTCTCATCATGCAGCGCAATATGATTGATCATTACCGGCACACCGTTTTACCGCTCAGAGAGCAGATTGTCGATCTGACGCTTAAAAATTATAACTATATGCTGACAGGTGCTTTCGATTTGATTATGGCTAAGCAGCAGGAATTTGAGGCTTATCAAAAGTACCTGGAAGCCATCAGGGATTACTGGATTTTGCGGGCCGACATGCAAAGATCCTTAGGTGGCTCCCTGCCAGTCCATACGCAGAGCGAACACAGTATTCGATCCGAAACAGCCACTGAAGATAAAATGAAAAAACAGGATGTCCGTGCACACATCAAACAAGCTAAATAAGAAACGAATATCATTTAATATAGGAGTGAATACAAATGTTGACAAGACGCCAAATACTGCTTTCGGCACTGGGCTCCCTTACCGGGGGCGCATTGCTGAAAAAAGCCAGCGCTGCTACTCCAAAAAATGAGGCGCATACACATACAAAGCCGTCTGTCAGGCATCAAAGCAGACGGGCTTACACACCAGTGGTGACACCCAATGGCAGCACTTTACCGTATAAAATGAAAAACGGCATCAAGGAGTTTCATCTGATTGCCGAACCGGTCGAACGTGAATTTGCACCGGGTATGAAAGTTAAATGCTGGGGCTATAATGGTCAAACACCCGGTCCGACCATCGAGGCTGTCGAGGGTGACAGGGTGCGCATATTGGTGACCAATAAGCTGGCCGAACATACGAGTATCCACTGGCACGGTATTTTTCTGCCCAATGGCATGGATGGTGTCGGCGGCCTAACCCAGCCCCATATCAAACCCGGTGAGACCTATGTTTACGAATTCACCCTTCGCCAGCACGGTACCTTCATGTATCATCCGCACGCAGATGAAATGGTTCAACTGGCCGTGGGAATGATGGGGCTTTTCATCGTACATCCCCAAAAGCCTGAGCATCCGCGAATCGATCGCGATTTCGCCATCATGCTTCATATGTGGTCTATTCATCCCGGAACCTATCGACCGGACCCGGCCGTGATGCTTGACTTCAACATCTTTACGTTTAACAGTAAAGTGTTTCCGGCCGTCGATCATCTGGTTGTCAAAACCAATGATCGGGTCAGAATACGGATTGCCAATCTCAGCATGGACGAACACCCAATTCATATCCATGGACATGCATATCGCGTTACCGCAACCGACGGCGGCAAAATACCAGAAGCCGGACAGTGGCCGGAGACCACCGTCCTGGTGCCAGTGGGTGCAACCCGTGACGTCGAATTTATCGCCGATGCACCGGGAGACTGGGCTTTTCACTGCCACAAATCTCACCATACGATGAACGCGATGGGGCACGATATCCCCAACACTCTGGGTGCCAATCAAAAAGGGCTGGAAGAGAGAATTCGCCAGATGATCCCCGGCTATATGGCCATGGGGGAAAGCGGAATGGCCGAGCATGCCGACCATGTGGATCATATGCCGGGCCCTAAAAATACGTTGCCCATGATGATGGGCAAGGGCCCGTTCGGCAATATCGAAATGGGTGGGATGTTTACAGTGGTGAAAGTGAGGGATCAACTGCAATCATATGATAAAGACCCCGGCTGGTACGATCATCCGAAGGGAACCGTGGCCTACCGTCTAAAAGGGCATGATTTAAAAAAGCATCGGTCTTTTTCAGGTTGAATTTTTCATTCGCGGTTGACAGAATAACTAAACCGCTATTTGATGGGTGTTGAAGGCTATAAAATAAAAATGGCGAGTTTGGAGAAAAATATTCGCAGCAAAAAAACTCTCGGCCGCCCCAGAGATAAGGCCGTCCTGGATATCTTGGAGAAAACGCTCAGTGAAAAAAAAGATGATGCGCAATTATCTGGTGGCCTGATAGCAACAAGTTAAAATTATTATCAAAATTAATTCTTGAAATTCTGAATATAATGGACCAGTTCCCAGATTTGTGTTTCTTTCAACTGATTTTTAAATCCCGGCATCACGCCGCGACCGTTGGCAACCTTCCAGGCAAAATCACCATCTGTATGGTGGCCGGCACGAGCCGCCAGATTGGCCGGCTTGGGGTTCAATGCGGCCGCTAAGGGACCATCGCCCTGACCATTTTTCCCGTGACAATTGGCACAAAATTGCTGATATAGCTTTTGACCCCGTTCAATAGCTGCCGCATCCTTTGGCACCGGATTCGGGCGTTGGGCAGCTTTCTCGGGTGCATTCCAATCATGGGCAAATAAAGCCACTGGTATCAATACAATTATTGACCATGTCCAAAAAGCTTTGAGAAAATTTTGATGTCGGCTCATAGGATTTTCCTGTTCTATGCATTTATGCGATTGCATACAATTGTCTTGGCTTCCTCAAGCGTGAGCTTGCTCATATTGAGCACCAGATGATAAAGGAAGGGGTTGTCATAGTCGGTTTTGCCGAGTTTTTGATAAAGTGTCTTGCGGCGTTTGTCTTCACCTCTGACAAGCCGCGTGGCACGCCTTTCTGACATCTCATAGTTTTTTTGCATGAACCGCACCCGGTTTTCAAACGCATCGATCATGAGAACATGAAAGGCATCCGGATGGTCATCTAAAATGTACTGGCTGCCCCGTCCTAAAATGACGACATCGCCTTCATCGGCTATCTGGGCAATAATAAGCACCAGATAATCAAGGTATATGGTTTCATCGATATAGCCCCGCTCACCTTTCAAGATTTTGTCCACCAGCGGTCTCGACACCATTCTGGAAACAAACCGCGAAAGCTTGCCACCGGCTTCATTTTCCACTGTTTGCACCCAATGGGTGGAAACATTAGCCATTTCTGCTACCTTGGCAATAATTTCACTATCGGCAAATTCATAGCCCAGTTCATCGGCGACCATTTTGCCCAGTGTTTTCCCGCCGGCGCCATATTGTCTTGAAATGGTGATAACAGCCATATAACCTCCTGTGAAATCGGTTGAGCCGGTTGAGCCCGTTAGCCGGTTAGCCCGGGATAAGTTAGACGTTTATCCTTTTTTAACGGGCCAACTGGCTCAACTGGCTAACCGGACAACCGAATAACGCGATCTACCGATATATAAACAGTTTGATTAAAACCCTATTATTGTATTGATGCTAACCTGTCAGTACTGAAGCCGAGCGTTATTCCTCCGCTTTTTCAGGTGGAATCAGCAAGGTCGGATAAATGGACTCTTCCGCCATCTTGCGGGGCGTGCTGCCGAGAAATTTTTCAACCCAGGCCGCCTTTGCCGAGGAGCCCAAAACAATCATAGTCGCCTGACAGTCTTTGGCCGCCTTTTCAATTTCTTCGTCCGGATCTCCGATATAAACATGCTCGCGGGCCTTGATCCCGGCAGCCTCAAAATCTTCGCAGATGTCATCCAGTTTTTTGCGCGCTTCTTTGCGCGTTTTTTGAATTGCCATGGCAGAAGGGCCTTTAAGCTCTTTCTCATCCGCCACGTGGATTAGGTGTACTTCCTGCACCGTGTCCTTTAAGACTTTCATATACTCAACGGCCCGCAGGCTGCCGGGCGACCAGTCGATGGCCAGCAGCGGTCGTTCAAATGGCTCTTCAACTGAAATGGTTGTTTCTGAAAGTTGCTTGTATACGAGCACCGGTGTAGAGGCGCGACGCAGGAGCTCGGTCACATCCGAACCCGAATATAAGTGTTCCAGGACACCTTTATGCGACCGTCCGATAACGATTAAGTCGGCATCCTCTTTGCGGGTCGCTTTGATCACTTCGGACACCAGGTTGCCGACTACGATATAAACGCCGACCTCCATCCCTTGCTCAAAAAGATTTTCGGCCCAGTCAATAAAGCGGATATTGGCCGCTTCCCGCAGTCGAATTTCTTCATCTTTCTGATAGCCTCTGCCCCGGCGCATGGCCACCCGCACCCTTTCGATGACATTCACAAAGACAACGTGCTCCAGCGCACTTTTGCGCAGATTCAGCAATGACCGTAAGGCATCAAAGCCCAGCTCTTCAAACTTGGTTACAAAAAGCAGTTTCTTGATTTCCATGCTATGAGTACCTCTTGCTCGGATTTTCGACCTAAGACCGGAACTCAGCCCAGCACTTTTTTGATCACATCGGCCAACTCATCGGGTTCAACCGGTTTTTCCAGATAAATTTCCGGCTCCGGTATTTCCGCACCGCCAAATTCGGTCAGGGCCTTCTGAGATCGCATAAATGTCTTTTTGGCTATCCCGGAAAGGATAATGACTTTAACGTCCTTTAGGGCCTTGGATGTCTTCAATTCCCGGTACAATCGCACTCCACTCTGGCGCGGCATTAAGACATCGAGGATAACCAGATCCGGTTTTTCAGATTTGATCTTTTTAAGACCGCTTTCACCATCTTCGGCCTCCAGCGGCGTATAACCATTCTCCTCTAAGACTGTTACACTAAACAACCGCACATCCGGATCATCGTCTACGACCAGAACTTTTTGACTCATAATGTTGTTCCTCCTCTTCAACCTGGTTGATACCAGGTTTCAGGTTCCAGGGTTCATTAATCTGGCTGCTGGTCACTGGCTCCTGGCAGCTGGCTTTCGGTATCTCGTCACTGGCTCATAGCCAGTAGCCAGAAGCGAGAAGCCAGAGGCCACACCACTGAACCGTTGAACCTTACCCGCCGCGTCGCGTCTTTAGCGAAGTCGGGTGAACCTTGAATATTGATACTAATCCTAAGATTATGATCAACTGCCTGTTTTCGCCTGATGATAAGGCATTCGAACAATAAAGGTCGTTCCTTCACCAGGCTGGGATTTCACGTCGATGCTGCCGTTGTGTTCGGCAATCAGCTTGCGGGTGACCATCAGGCCCAGACCGGTGCCGCGGTGTCCCTTGGTGCTGAAAAAGGACGTAAACAGTTTTTTGACGACCTCATCGTCCATGCCAAGACCATTATCGCTGATCTCAAATTGAATAACGTTATCTTTTTCATGGATGGTTTTCAAGACGACGCGGAAATTTTTGCTGGTGTCCTCATCAAACAGGCAGGCGTCCACGGCGTTGGACATCAAATTTAATAAAACTTCGTGGACGCTATTGGGATCCATGAACACCTCACCAATTGAGGCATCAAAATCTTTGACCAGTTTGACATTATTTTCACGGGCCTTATCCGCAACCAAAGCGCACACATCATCGGCTATCTGGTTGGGCTGACAGGCTTCGAATTCCGGCTCGCGTTCCTTGGAATAGGAAAGCAGATCCATCACCAGATTCGAGGTGCGGCCGATGTTGCGCTTGATCATATCCCAGCCTTTTTTAAGCTTTTCAGATTCATTTTTTTGGATGCCGATATCAACCAGATAGCTGCCGCCCTTGAGTCCGTGCAAAATATTTTTTATTCCGTGGGCCAATCCGGCAACTGTTTGGCCGATGGCGGCCAGGCGCTCGGATTTGAGCAATTCTCTTTCAAGCCGTTTGATCTCTCTCAAGTCCTGAAAAAATGCCACCGTGCCCACCGGCCGATCGGTTTCCAGTAAAATGGTGCTGGATGCCCGCACCGGAATGTTTTCACCATCCTTGCAAGTGATGGTCATTTCACGCCAGGCTAAGTTTTTGATATTATTTTGGCCCGCCAAAGCGGCCTGCAGATCGTCGGTTAGATCTGCCGGAAATAAATCGCCGGCCTTCATTTTGTTGATGGTTTCGGCAGGGGTGTATCCGAAGATCCGCCTGGCGGTGGGATTATAAATAACGATTTTTAGCTCTTTGTCGGTGGCGACAATCCCATCATTGGAGCTGCGAATGAGGTTAATTTGGAAATTGGATCGCCGGCGCACCTCCCGGGTGGCTTCATCCACCTTTCGTTCGAGATCGGTGGTGTATTCTTTAAGCTGTTGCCGGATATCGAATTTTTCTCTGGCACGGCGCAGCGCAATCGAAAGGGCCTCGTCTCTAACCGGCTTGTTGATAAAATCCGAAGCCCCGTGTTTAAGGGCCTCGATGGCATTTTCAATGTCACCGTGTCCGGTGATAATGATGACCTCGGTATCAGTGTTGAGCGCTTTAATTTCTTTGAGAACTTCTATACCGTCCATACCGGGCATTTTAATATCGGTGATGACGATATCCGGTTGTTCTTTTTCAAAGGCTGCCATGCCTTCAGTCCCGTTTGAGGCAGAGACGACATCGTAGCCATCCGCTTTCAGGGACATTGACAAAACCCGCAGGATGTCGGGTTCATCGTCGATGAGCAATAATTTATCCATAGCGCAATTATGTTTCAGATACCGGAGGAAATTTCAGGGTAAAGGTCGTGCCCTTGCCGAGCTCGCTTTCAATCTCAATGGTACCTTTATAGTCCTGCACGATGCCGTAACTGATGCTGACGCCCAGCCCGGTGCCTTTGCCGACTCTTTTGGTGGTGTAAAACGGCTCAAAAATTTTATTTTTGACTTCTTCGCTCATCCCGGTGCCGGTATCGATTACCTTGACGCAGACGTGGCCGTTTTCAACACCGGATTGAATCGTCAACTGCTTCTGTTTATCACTGAACTCAGGCCGGTTGTCTTTTTCGTCCATGGCATCAATGGCGTTTGACACCAGGTTGATAAATACCTGCTCCAGGCGATTGTGCTCGGCTAAGATGTCCGGAATATCCGGATCCAGATCCAGCTTGACTTCGACGTCGTGAACCTTTAACTGATGGCCCAGGACTTTAAAAACATCGTTTACAGGATCGTTGATGTTCACCCGGCTGCGGACCGGCTCGGATTGCCGTGCAAAATCGCGCACGTGTTTAATCACCCCGCTGGCGCGTTCGACATTGGCAACAATATCGTTGGCCATGGAGCGCAGGTCTTCGTCTTCAATTTTTTGACCGCGCTTGACCATTTTGAGCAAAAAATCGGCGCACACCTGGATTACATTCAGGGGCTGATTGATTTCATGGGCCATGCCGGCGGCCATCACGCCCAGGGTCGTCATCTTGCCGGCCTGGATCAGCTGGGTTTCTTTCTCGACCACTTCGGTGATGTCGGTGGTAGCCGCCACAATTACATCCGCCTTGCCGTATTTGGCATAGCTGACATTGATATTAACGAAAAACGGTTGGCCGCCTTTGCGATAATGCCGCTTTTTGGTAAACAGCAGGGATTCGTTTTCAGAAAGATTTTTCAGGCCCTCGGCCAGTTCTTCATCGTTTTCGTCCCCCAGCTGCAAAAACGGGGTCCGCAATAATTCATGCGGTGAATAGCCGTAACTGTCCTGGGCGCGTTGATTCATATCCAGAATTTTAAACGTGTTGCGGCTGAGAATAAAAATCGGATTCGGATCGCTGTTAAACAGGGTGCGGTATTTTTCTTCGGATTTAATGTATTGATCCTGCAAGGTTGCGTTTTCAATGGCTACCCCGATGCGGTTGCCGATCAACTCCAGCACATGTTTTAGATCGCGGGTAAAATGGCCGGGCTTTTTGCTGCCGATGCGAATCACCCCAAAGGCTCCCCGCTCCTTGCTGCTGACAGGGATATAGGCCAGCGACACCAGTTTTTCGTCCTCCAGCAGACAGATTTCATCCGGGCAGCCATCAGGCAAATCCTCGTAAACCATAAATTCATTCGTGTCGGCCACCTGCCGAATCACGCTGTTTTCATCGGCCATGCTGACGATCTGGTAAATTTTATCGGATAACCCCTGACAGTAGCGCAAATGAAATTTACCGTCGTCTTCCAGTAGATAAATGCAAATACAGTCGGCCGCTAAAAATTCCATGACCTCTTCAACGGATTGGTTGATTCTGGCATCCAGATCCGAGGGCGCATTCAGGGCTGTATAAATCGAACACAGTGTCGTCAGCTCCCGGGTGTGCTGTTCGCGCTCCTGTTCGGCATTCTTGTCTTCGGTCTTGTCCCAGAGGGTCTCAATGGCACCGACGATGCTGCCGTCCGGCGACTTGATGGGTGCCGCTGTAAACCAACACCACTTGCCGCTTTCTCCCAGACGGGGAAAAAACACTTCGGCCTCATAGGCACCTTCAATCAACGCGGATTTGCGCCATGTCTCTCCATAGAGCTTTTCGATCTCATCTTCACCAATTTGATCCAATATGACATCGGCCATGGTCGGGCGCTCTTCGCCCCAGAAAGGCGTCGAAGGCCGGGTGGTTCCCACAATGTCATCGGCTTTCGTCCCCGTGACGCGTTCCATGGCCTTATTCCAGTGGGTGACCACGTGATCCTTATTCAACACAAAGGTGGGAATCGTGCTGCCCTCGATGATTTGAGACAAAGCCCTTTCACTTTTAATCAACCCTCTTTCAATTTCCTCCGAGCGCTCGCATCTTTCCCTGAGGGCATCTGCCAGGCGGTCGGCAAATCGCTCAAACAGGCGCTCAATTTCGGTTGCATTGAAATTGTTTTTGTGCAGCTCTTCAAGGGCGATTTTCTTTTCGGCCTCCAACTGAAGCTCAGTCCAGATATGGCGCGCCGAAACGTGATCAATGAGCTCGATGCCAACCGGCTTTTCTTTTTTGATAATGCTGCCCAGCTCCGTATCGGTGGTCAGCTCCATCAATATCTGCAAATTTTGGAAGCCATAAAACTCGCGGAAATCGCCGGTTGTATATATTCCCCTTTCTTGGGCATAGACCAAACCTTTAGCCTGCTCGTTGATATCGGCAACCCCCATAATGGTCGGGCGGCAGTCCTCAAAATGATCGCTGAACAGCAATTCAAGCATGTTTTTACAAAAATTACCGCCGCCAACGATGGCAATATTGGATTTGAGCACTCTTTCCATCACCTATACGCTCCGTTTAAAAGAACACAAATGTCACAATCACAAAAATCGGAACCAAAAAGACCAGCGAATATTTTATAATAAATCCGAAAAAGCTCGGCATCGGTGTTCCGGCCTCCTCGGATATCGATCGCACCATAAAGTTGGGCGCATTGCCGATATAGCTGCAGGCACCAAAAAAGACCGCACCGGCGGAAATGGCCTTCAGATAGATCGCATTTTCGGTCATCAGCAGCGGAACTGCCTGCGCTTCGGTGGCGCCGGGATAAAATGCCCCCAGAGCACTGTTAAAAAAGGTCAGATAGGTCGGCGCATTATCAAGAAAACCCGACAGCCCACCGGTGACCCAGAAATAATGCATGGGCTCGGTGACACTGTTGACCAAAAATGCCAGAGCCCCTTCGGATCCGGCCTTTAAAATCAGCAAACAGGGGATCATGGTGATAAAGATGCCGATAAACAAATAGGCCACTTCAATAATCGGAAACCAGGTGAAATCATTATCATCCCGGATCTGCATGCGTGTGGTCACCAGCGACAGGATGCCCATGACAATCAACAGGCCATCCCGGACCCAGTCCTGCACCGACCGGTGAATACCCAGGGTGGTTACCTCGCCCCAGTCAACGATACCGCTCATTAAAACGGACCCGACGATGCCGGCTAAAAATATGAAATTATGGATGCCTTCAAGTTTTATAGGCTCTTTGACACCCTCTTCTTCGGGGGCAGTAACCCCCTCTTTGCGATAGTAATAGCTGTCCAGTATAAAATAGATCACCAGCAGGATGATGACAACCAGCAACATGTGGGGCAGAATCTTGAAGGTCCAGAAAAAGGACACACCATGTAAAAAGCCTAAAAACAGCGGAGGGTCGCCCAGCGGCGTCAGAGAGCCACCGACATTGGCCACCAGAAATATGAAAAAAACCACCATGAAGGTACGGTTTTTACGATAATTGTTGGCCCGCAGAAACGGACGGATCAGCAACATGGCAGCACCCGTGGTCCCCATCCAGGAAGCCAGCAGGGTGCCGATGATCAAAATGATCACATTGACCATCGGGGTCCCGCGCAAGGTTCCGCGCAATAAAATGCCACCGGATACGGTATACAATGACCACAACAAAATAATGAAGGGCACATAATCGGCCAGAATGATGTGCAGGATCTCATACAGTGCCGCGCCCCTGAATGCGATTAGAAACGGTATGGCCAACGTTAAAGCCCAGAATCCGGATATTTTCCCGAAATGATGATGCCAGAAATCCGGCAACAAAAGCGGGAATAACGCAATGGATAACAAAATGCAGGCAAACGGGATACAGCTCCACAGGGGTAAAAATTTACCGAGATTTTCATGTCCGTGCCCATCATGGGCGTCGGCTTGCTGATGAGATGCAGAAGTCGTGTGAGACTCCTGATGTGACGAAGAGCTGTCAAGGTGTTCGGATGATGGGGCGCTTTCAGGATCTGTATGTTTGGGTTGAGAGGCGGTGGCCCCACCAACGGTAAATAGAAAAATAAATAACGATAATAATAGGAGTCGGATAACAACTGTCTTATCTCTCAGAATTTTCATTAAGCCCTTTCCCTGCTGTCAACGTCACGATAGTTAAATCATCTGAATTGGAATGCCTGGCCGAGCAGTTGTTTGATTCGGGCATCAGCCGGTTAAAAATAACCCTATTCAATATAAAATTTTAAAAAATGACTATAGATCCATAGCCGATCTAAGCGCTTTACGTTACCAAAGTCTGTCGGGTTTTAAAACTATTTTTAGATAAAGGTGCCTGCTAGGGTAACGCGGTATTTTTGTAGATAATCTTCCGGATGGTACGATAGTTTGGCCTTGCGAAGCCCTTCGTCATTTAAATCCTGTTCCCGGTTGACAATTGAATAATTAGCGGCAGAATTCGCCAGAAACATCTGATTGATGGCCTGGTAAATCCCCTTGTACTGGGTATCGCCTTTTTCAAAGTGAATGAGCAACATGTCCTGGGTAAGTGCTTCGGCAATCGTGTAGGCCACAATTGAATTTTCAACCATCAGGGCACCGCCAAACAAACCCGCCAGCTGGCGCCATTCTTTTAGGATTTTAAAAATAGCCCGATTTTCAGCAGAGAGGATGTCGGATGATTCGCAATCGCGCCAGGTGCACCAGTCGGTTTGCATGGCCATCGCCTGTTCCACCATGTCGGCCCCGAACGGCAGGTAGGTGAAATCGTATTTGCGGTTGAATTGATTCACCAGATTCTTTTTTTTATGATAGCGCTTGCCTTTCAGCTCGATCAAGTCCGCAACCCGGTACAGATAATCCCAGTTGCCTCTTTCTTCTTCAATTTGAGGCTCCGACACCAATTTTTCACGCCACAGGTTGACCAGCATTTCCGGAACCCGGGTAAAGTTTAAATTCTTCGCCGGGTTGGCCTTCATTCGGCTTTGCCAGTCGACGGCATCCCACGAACCAACAGGCGCCCACAGGTATTCTTCAGGCCGGCTCTGGCGGATCCAAATCAAATCTTGATCCCAGGCCCAAGTCAGACCGTATTCTTCCGACCAGCCCCACAGATTCAGAAAGCTATAATCAGATGCAATCTGGGGGCACTGCGCCAGCAAGGCCAGATAGTCATCCTGTCGGTCAAGAGTGATGGGTTCAAAGTTCAGGCTCATAATGTCAATTTAATCTTTGGATTCTTAAACGTACTGGCATCCGTGTATACGTATCAGCTTGTATTGCCTCTGGCTTCTAGCTGCTGGCTGCTGGCCGGAAGCCAGTGACCAGAAGCCAGGAGCCAGAGGCCGGCGGCCGCGAGACGAGTCTTTTGATCTTGATATCTTAGCCAGTAATAGCACGAACGAATTGTTTACCCGCTGAGTACGCCTCTTCAAGATACTCGGGATGTTTTAAAACATCATCCTGGAAATCGAGCTGGCGGTATAGCAGCGATTGCCAAAGCTCCATATCCAGGACATCAAAAAAATATTTTACGGTCAGCAGCATCCCATCAAAAAGTTTTTTGCCTTTGGTGGCGCCCACCGAAATAAACAGCCCTTTGCGCGTGCTGGTCTGTTGTTCCAGGGGTGTTTTATCGACCCAGTATTTCTTAACCCACAACGATTGAAAACGATCCATCAGGATTTTGGTGTGGGAGCTGACTGTATAGAAAAAGACCGGCGACGCCAGCATAAGCCCCTGTGCGCCCAGAATTTTATCCCGCACTTTTTGAAAATCATCTTTGATGGCACATTCACCGGCTTGCAGGCAACCGTAAATTTCAAGGCAAGGCGATAGTTTAAGATCGCGCAGCACAATCTCTTCGACATGCGCACCGGCATCCCGCGCGCCCTCGGCCGCTTTTTTGAGCAGGGTGGCGGTATTGCCCTTGCGCCGCGGACTACCGTAGAGCGCTATTATCTTTGGTTTTTGCATTGCCTCCTCAAATTCAACATCGATTCAGGTCATGCTTTAAACAGGTTGAGCCCGTTGGCCCGTTGCCAGTTTAGCCCGTTGTAAATGGGATGATATCAATTTCTAACCGGTAAACGGGCAACCGGCTAACCGGCAAACCGATTTTTTTAAATTTCCAGAATGAGCCCAATGGGGCAATGATCAGAGCCGAAAATATCGTTGTCGATAAAGGCTTCTTTGATCCAGCCTTTTTTGATGATATCTCCGGTGACGAAAAAGTAATCAATGCGCCACCCGATATTGCGATCCCGGGCTTTAAAACGATATGTCCACCACGAGTATTTGACGGTGTCCGGATAAAAATGCCTGAAGGTGTCAACATAGCCGTTTTCAACGATACGGTCGAGCCAATCCCGCTCGATTCTCAAGAAACCGGAGGTTTTTTCATTGGCTTTGGGATTTTTTAAATCGATTTCGTTGTGGGCCGTGTTATAATCTCCGGTAATAATGAGACTACGGCCCTGTTTTTTATAAGAATCGGTATAGTCAAAAAATTTTTCGTAAAAATCAAGCTTATACTGCAGCCTTTCATCGCTCATCTGGCCGTTGGGAAAGTAGACGTTAAAAAAAATAAAGTCATCAAAGTCCAGCTCGATGACGCGGCCTTCTTGATCGATTTCGGCAATCCCCATTTCGGTATTGATGCGTTTGGGCTGAAGCCGTGTGTAGGCGCCGACACCGCTGTAGCCTTTCTTCACTGTGGCATGCGCCCAGCAGGATTTATAACCCGCAATGTTTTTCATCTCATCGGTCAGCTGATTTTCCTGAATTTTGGTTTCCTGTAGGGCGACTATATCCGCATCCATCTGCTGAAACGATGCGAAAAAATCCTTTTTGATAACAGCCCGCAGGCCATTAACATTCCAGGAAATGAGCTTGATGCGCTTTTTCTTTTTCGCCATCTTTAAATTCTCTTCTATCCGCAGTCACATGATATCAATAGCTTGAACGTTTTTTGGGGTGAATTTATTTCACCACGAAAACACGAAAATTAAAAAGCACGAAAACTTTAGATTTTTTTCGTGTTTTGATCCTTTCGTGCTTTCGTGGTTAATTTTGTAAATTTAAAGTCAAGATATCTATTTCATTCGCCCAGTAGTCCTTTAATTTCCAGCAGGCTCTTAGTCTCCGTCTGAGCTTCCAGGAGATCCTTGATTGACTGCAGGCACTCCCGGATGATAGCCGTTTTTGGCCGAGATGAGCCCAGCTGGGCATCGATGGTTTTTAAATCGGCCATCAGTTCCGACAAACCATCAAAGTCAAGCCCCAGATTCCCGGTCTGGCCTTTAAGCCCATCGGCAACGCGTTCAACCGCCTGGCAACTCTGCGCATCCATAATCGGCTGATCGCTCAGCTTGCCGGGGGAATCATCTGTCGATAGCGCACCTCCCATCAGGCCTTTGACTTCTGCAGCACCTTCGCTACTGATGCCGATACCGCCTGACAGGGTCCGGATTTCCGCCAGCTGCAGGCCGATTAGGGCTTCTGCCACCCGGGCACTGGTATCGTGGTCCATGCCCAATCCTTCGCCGACGTCATACATGGAAACCTGCGCAGCAGGATCCCCATTGGTTTGCTCAAACAGCTGAATCAAATATTGCTGCCCGCTTTCATCCAGTTCACTGATTGTCATATCAATCCTTTCATTGAGCACTGCATCGCCTCAATCTACTTTAAAGCATTTTACAGACTGCGAATCACCTTTTGGGTTTGCCGGTTTTCCCGTTTCCGGTTGTGCCCGTAAAAACGGTGTATTTTGTTTCTCTTTACTAACCGGCTAACGGGCTCAACCGGCTCAACCGGTTAACCCAAAGATTAAAATCCAGACTGTTTGGGAAGCCGGATGCACTATTATGAAACGACTTCCCTGATGGCTGACATAATGTCCGGATATTGAAATTCAAAGCCATGGCTCAATAGTTTATCCGGAACCGTGCGCTGGCTATCCAGCAGCACATTGCCGAATTCTCCAAGCACCATGCGGATCATAAACGCCGGTGCGGGCATAAATGCCGGCCGGCCCAGAACTTCACCCAGGGTGCTGGCCAGCTCGCGGTTTCTGATGGGATTGGGTGCGCAAAAATTAAACGGACCATCGACCCCGGGTTGTTCAAAAATAAGGGCAATGGCCGCCATAAGGTCCGTCAAATGCATCCAGGGAAACCATTGCGAGCCGCTGCCGATGGGTCCGCCCACAAAAGACTTAAACGCCGGAATCATCTTGGCCAAGGCGCCACCGCCTTTGCCCAAAATGACGCCAAATCGCATCACGGCCACCCGGACGCCCTTATCGGTTGCCTTTAAGGCCTCGGCTTCCCAGTCGATTGAAACGGACGCCAGAAAATCGTTGCCGGGTTTTTCGTCTTCCTTTAAAAGGTCATCGCCGCGGTTGCCGTAGTATCCAGCCCCGGATGCGCTGCAAAGCACCACGGATTGGCCTTCCGGCAATGCATCCACCACATTGCGGGTGGTTAAGATGCGGCTGTCATATATCTGCTTTTTATAGCTTTCGCTCCAGCGCTTGAAAATTGATTTTCCGGTCAGATTGACCACCGCATCGACATCACCCAGCGCTTCCTGCCAGTCTCCCGGCTGAGTTGTGTCCGCTGAGATATAATGATACCTGTTGGCGCTGATCCGTTCCTGGGTGGCAGCCCGTCCGATCGCGATGACGGTATGGCCTTTATCAAGAAGATACTCCGAAAGGTTGGAGCCGACGAATCCGAGGCCTCCCGTAATCAGAATCTTCATGGATCACCTCCTGCAAAAGGATAAAGGTTAGGGGCTCACACCCAAAAGAAAAGCGGGCTGTCAGGCCCGCTAAAGATAGCATAAAAATTTTCCAGGATGCTCAAGACCGCGATGCATCGGGTTTGGAATGATTCGAACAATGAGGACACAGACCGAAAAATTCGAGCCGATGTCCGAGAATTTCATATTCGGTCGGCGTCATGTCCGCCAAATCAATTTCAAAATCGCTGGCCATAGGCATGTCAGCGATACGGTTGCAGCGGATGCAGCGAATATGGAAATGCTCTGATGGATTGCCGTCAAAACGCTTCAAGGAACTGCCGGGTTCAAGCTTTTTAATTTCACCGGATTCAGACAAAATCTCGAGGTTACGATAAACCGTGCCCAGACTGATGCGCGGCAAGCGTTTACGCACCATCTCGTAAACCTCATCCGCACTCGGATGGGTTTTCACTTTGCGGAGCTCTTCTAAAATCACCTGGCGTTGGCGTGTCATTCGAAGGTGGGTATGCTTTTGCAAACTGTTTATGCCTCCTGCTAAATATTACCCTCTATCTTCAAGAGGTTCCAATTCACAGACGTCCGGCCCACAGTAATCTCCGATATATTCCGATTCTGGTCGGTACAGCATGGGTTTGGGTGCGGCACCGGCGAAATATTCTTCGATGACATGGGCAGTCCAACCGGATATTCTTGAAATCGCAAATACCGGTGTAAACAGATCAATTGGAATTCCCATCGCATAATAAAGGGAAGCGCTGTAAAAATCAACATTTACATAAATATCTTTGCTTTTGCGCTTTTTAAACTCAGCTTTGCCTGTATTTTCTAACAGTTGCGACATTTCATACCAGCGGTCATCCCCGATGCGCTCCCCCATCCGCTTGGACATGGGGGCCAAAATGTGGGCCCGGGGATCATCGGTGTCATAGACGGCATGCCCCAGCCCGAATATTTTTTTGCCGGCGTCAAATTGTTCATTGACATAGGCTTCGACTTTATCTACCGAACCAATCTTCTTCAACATCTCCATAACCCGCATGTTGGCGCCTCCGTGAAGTTCACCGGATAATGATCCGACCGCAGCGCCGACCGACGCATACATATGCGCTCGAGTGGAAGCGACCTCACGG
>JASFEV010000057.1:0-18715 GCA_050124655.1 Desulfobacterales bacterium | reverse complement strand
AGATATTATTAATTTATAAGAAGCCCAACGAAGAAACATATGAGTTGCCTTCATTTAAAAATGACCCTCTGGATGATTTGCCTGTCGCTATTGCTCGGCGCCGGCTGCGCTCAATTGCGAGGCCGCGCAGTAGAAACCTATCATTCGGATTATCGCGCAGCTGTACAGGCCAGCTCGGATGCATTACAGAATCTGGACATCCCGGTTCTTAAAGAGGTGTCGGATGAGTTAAAAACCGAATTTTTGGCAAGACGCCCCAATGGCACACCGGTGACGGTGGAAGTGACGCGCGTCGATCAAAATTTTACGCAAGTTTCAGTGGCCACTGGCGCGGGGGTTGACCGCTTCCTGGATCGGGAGGTTTCAAATCAGATCCACGGTTTTATTCGAAAAAGGTTGGGGAAGATCACCATTGAAGAATAAGGCCTGCAAAAATCGATTCAAATATTGAATTTTTTATTATTAACCGCAGACGGACGCAGACCTTTGGCCGAGCGACCCGCCTTTGCTAAAAGCTTCGGCGCGGCAAGCCCTGCTCGGCCAAAAACTTTCAATCGCTTCGCGATTAATACCATCTTTGTGCTTGAATAAATTCATTTTGCACATACAACCTATTGACTTTGAAAACTAGCTTTTTTGTAAAAACCTGTTTGCCCGAAGGGCATGCAGGTTTTCCTCCCGACAGGTCGTCGGGAGGAAAGAATACTGTCCGCGCACGTCTGCGTATGTCTGCGGTTAAATAAAAGTATCTTGCAATCTTGTCATAACGCAATCTGCCGATTTTGACATAGCTTTTAGCAGTTTTTTTGCTTGGAGTATCCCGGAATCAGCGTCTGGGAACTGACAACACCTGAAATCTGACGGATTTTGTTGTGCACGAAATCCCCGATGGTTTCCGCATCTGAGGAAACCAGATCGCGCTTCAACACAATTTTGGCAATGACATCAACATTGCCATGGACTGAATGCACCTCTTTGACCTCCTCCAGTTTAAACAGCTTATCCACCAGCCGCATCTCTTTTTTAGCGGCAACATTGATCAGCACAAAGGCGGTAATCTCCCGCAACATTTCCGGATATTCCGTTTCTTTTAAATTAGCCATTTTCTCTCTAAATGCCTCCATCGTCTTGGGTACCAGTTCACTGATGCCGATCCCGTATCTGAGCCCGTGGTCATTTTTTTCCCATTGGTGCACCGATATAAATGTATATAAATCCGCCAGGGTTCGGCCCGGAAAATGCTCGATTAAACCACCCTTCTTAATAATGGCCATCAGTGGTTGATAAACCGTTTTATACCAGTCTTTGGCTGCATCCGGCAGCGTGACCGTCGCTGTGCCCTTTTGGGCAAGGAAATCCCGGTGCCGGGAAATCTGATCGATTAATTGCTCATATTGTCCAAAATCCGTCAACTCGATGGTGTAAGGTAGCTGAGTTTGATCATCGAATTTGGCTTTTTCACGGTAAAGCAAATTTTCCAGCGAGCCTTTGGAAGGTATGAATTCAGTCACTTTGGCCTGAATTTCGTCGTAGCCCAGCTCATTGGCTGCTGCGATGCGATGATTACCGTCCAGGGCATAATATTCTTTTTTGATCTGATAAAGCTTTACCGGCGGCAGCATTTTACCCTCACGCATTCTGCTTTTGATTTTATCGAGCCGCTCAACCGGCACGTGTGGGCGGATCCGAAAGCGTTCGTCAAAATCGAGATAACGGCCAACGCTGCCGACAATTTGGGCCAGGGGCACCGAACGAAAACCGCGATTGCGGGTTTCATAGGCCGCTTCCTTTTGCTGAACCTCTTTGAAAGATTTGAGCATCGGGTTATCCTCTGGGTTCCGAAGCCGTTTTCAACAGTTCGCCGAAGTCGTTTTTTACATCCATATCAAATAGATAATAGCCGTATGTATTAATCACGCGGGTACGGTTGTAAAGGGTGATGCGCTGGGATGCATCGCTAAAATGAGCGTGGATGTGCCCGTGGATAAAATAGGCCGGTGAATATTTTTCGATTAACCAGCGAAAACTCTTAAATCCCCTGTGGCACCGATCTTCTGCATCATGGATATGGCGCGGGGGCGCGTGCGTTATGACGATATCGATGCCTTTGCGCCACCACAGGCGGGGACGCAAACGTTGAATCTTCCAGTACATCTCGCGCTCGGTATACTGGTTGGGGCCGCCGTTGTACCAGCGGGATCCTTCCAGCCCCAGGATGCTTTTCCCTTTAAATTCAGCCAGATCATGGGCCAGATGGGTACACCCCCCAGGCGCACGATCATACCGCAGGTCATGGTTGCCCCGTACAAAATAGAGCGGCGCGTTCAGGCGATCCGCCAGAAACGACAGATATTCGGGCGGCAAGTCCCCGCATGCCAGAATAAGCTCGACATGCCCAAACTGCTGGGGATCAAAATGATCATATAAAAAGGGTTCAACCCGATCGGAAACCGTTAAAACTCTCATCGAACAATCTGCAAATAATAATGTTATTCCACCTGACAGACCACACAAATATCATCACTGCAACGAAAAAAGGGAACCAGATTTAAGCTGACTCCCTTTTTGATTATGCCGGATGATAAAACGTCGTTGCGGTCACTCCTGGTTATTTTCTTCTTGATCTCGTTTGCGTCGGTCTTCATTTGACCGTCGTTCGGGAATGTGCTCGGTATATGAAAATTGCCGTCGATCGACATTGGAGCGACGATCCTGTTCGTTGGAATCTTTTTTTTCTGATTTATCTGGTGTCCTTTTTTTTGCCATTGTGAAACCCATTGAGGCCCCCAAGCATTAATGCTGTCCGCACTGTTTATGCCAAATCCAATTAAAAATCAATGCTTATTTCCATTTCCCCCACCATCTGACCTCAGGATCGATGAAGAGTGTTGCTTTCGATCTTGACATTTTATATAAAATTCTTGATAAGTTTCGGGTCCATCGTCTGTTCATAAATGTACCGAAAGATAGCCCGGAAATTGGTCCAATCGAAATGCGCATCGCAACTTCACAACAGCTCAACTCTACCAGCTAATGTCATAACGCAACACGGGGGGAACCATGCTTGCCTATTATGTTTACGACGAAAAAAAAGAAAATGATACGATTGTCATACCCGAAATGGGCTGCAGCATATCGGTAACTGCAGATATCTTTGAAAAGTTCATCGCGGTGGAACCGGACTTTACGGAGTGGTCGGGGGATGCCTGCGGTGATTTGTCTCCGGAAGATTTTGGTATCGTTATCGCGTCCCGTGAAGATCAGGGCGATGTTTGCGTATCCAACGATGAGATGTGGCGCAAACGCATGTTTTTTTACATGAACCAGCCTAAATAATTTTTGTGGGCTCACGGCTTTGGGTGCCAAATAATGGGTGCGCGCAAGCGCGACGATTCAACGTCCAAGATCCATTAAATGAGAGATAAAAAATGAAAACTGACCTTACCTTTGAAAATGAAAGTTTAGCGGACAACATGGTCTTGACCGTCATCCTGATAGCGACCATCTATTGGGTGCTGGACTCGATTTTGAACCTGTTTTTTTCCAACCGGTTTAATTTGATCGCCGAACTTTTCGGGCCGGACTTATATGATGTTTATATCCGAGTGATTGTATTGTGTCTGTTTATTATTTTCGGCTCTCACGCTCAATCGATCATCAATAAGTTAAAGCTGGCCAAAAAAAAATTGGATGAATCTGAAGAATTGTGGCGATCATTGGTGGAAACAGCTCCGGACATCATCACCACAGTTGATCGCGAGGGGACGATCCATTTCATCAATCAATCCACCGGTATACTTTCACCTGATCAAATGATGGGGAGATGCTTTTACGATTTTTTACCGGATGCCTACCAGGGCATGGCTATGGAAAGCGTCGAAAGTGTGTTTCGAACCGGAGAAACAGACAGCTTCGAGGTTCTTGTCGGTGAAAGCACCGATGCAACCTGGTATACTTACCGCGTGGGGCCATTACGGATCGGCGGAAAAGTCGTCGCAGCCACCATCATTGCATCGAATACAACGGAATTTAAACAGGCGGAAGAGTTGCGGCGTTACAAAGAATTGTTTGATAATGTCGCTGAAGGTGTTTTTATTCTGAATCGCAGGGGGCAGTTTATAGAAACCAACGAGCGCGTACTCGAAACCACAGGCTATACCAAAGAAGAACTTCTAAATCTAAATATCAGTGACCTGGTTGAACCCCATCAAATCGCCTTTGTGAAGCAAACAATGGAGCAGGTTAGCCGTGCAAAGGAAGCCCGATTTGAGCTAAGCCTCAAATCCAAAGCTAACAGCCGCATACCTAATGAAATCAATTGCCGCTATGTTACCTATTTAGGAGAATATTGCTATCTGTGTGTCGCCCGCGACATTACCCAGACGAAAATGCTTCAGAATCAGTTGATCCGCTCCGAAAGGCTGGCGGCCACCGGCCAGCTGGCGGCTTCCATTGCGCATGAAATTAATTCGCCACTTCAGGGAATAACAGCCCTGATCAATGTGATTCAAAATCAGCATAAAAAGGACAAAAAATTATTAGAGCAGTTGGATTTGGTAAAAAGCGCCTTTGAAAGCATTCGGGATACTGTCCGCAACCTGATCGATCTTAATCGTCCGGGCAAAGAGAAAAAGCAACCCGTGGATATTAATCAGGTTATCGAAAATACAGCGACACTGGTTCGCAGTTACCTGACAAAGAGCCGCGTCAAAATCAATTTGAATATGGCCGCCCAAAAAACCAAGTTGACGGCATCGCCGCAGCAGTTGGGACAGGTTCTGATGAACCTGATCAACAATGCGGTTGAATCCATAACCACCGCGCCAGAGTTTCAGAAAAAACTAAAAGAAAATCCATCCTATAACGGTGATATCTTTATCGACACCTTCAATCGAAATAAGGAACTGGTTATCAAAATCAAAGACAGCGGACCCGGTATTGCCAAAGGGGATCTAGAGCGAATTTTTGATCCGTTTTTCACCCGCAAAAAAACCATGGGTATGGGCGTAGGCTTGTCCATCTGCCACGGTATCATCGAAGACCACCAGGGCTTAATCGTCGCCGACAACGACAAAGACGGGGGCGCTGTTTTTACGATCACGCTGCCGCTTAAATAGTCGCTATCTTAAAACATCATAATGAATCCTTAAGTTGAGCCCGTTACCCGTTTGCCCGTTGGCCGGTTAAATACAATGACGTATTAATCCTGTTGAAACGGGCTCAACGGGCTAAACCGGCAACCGGACAACCTGATTCGAAGTACTAAAAGGCGTGTTTTTCAACGGGGGGTGCCGGATTCGATTTTTGACTTTCGGATTGCGCCTCCAAATTGACCAAAATTTTTTGCGGGGCGACTTGATCGATTTTGACACCAAAAGGTAAAAATATATTTTTAGCAGAAAGTCTAATGAGGTGCTTGCCGGCATTCATATTGCTCAAATCAACACTGACCTGGACGTCCTGATCCTTTAGGGTCCGGATCCTGTTGCGCCGGCCCGATAGCGTTAAATCCACCGTGGGCGTCGACCCCTGCCCCACTGTTAGCTGGCTGGGATTATTGGTATATTGCACGGGGACTGCAACAGTCAGTTCTGATTCCTGCTGGCTGGCTAAAGCAACCCATGCAATCGTGACAAGTGCCAGCGCACCTAATTTGGTTCGCCAATTATCGATAAACAGCCCTCTGAGAAAGTCCTTTATGGCGGGCACATTGATTTGCGGGCCGCCGATGACCTCATTGAGGTTGGCGGTTAGCGCATCCGGGTCCTGCCAGGTGACGATTTTGCCACCCGCAACTGTAGCGACCTCCGATCGCTCTTCTGAAACTACCAGACATACCGCATCCGTGACTTCAGACAGACCCAGCGCCGCGCGATGTCGGGTACCATATTGCGTCGGCAGATTTTCATTCTCAGACAACGGCAAGATGCAGCCCATTTGGGTTATACGGTCCTGATTGATAACAATAGCACCGTCATGTGCCGGCGAATGGCGATTGAAAATGCTTTTGATCAAATCCGGATCGGGCAAAGCCATGATGGTCTGCCCGGCGTGAATAAATTCAGTAGGGTTGTCATTTCTGACAAGAACTATTAGCACCCCGATTCGATCATCAGCCATCTCAAACAACGTTTGCGACAGCTGACTACCAAAAGTTTTCTTGAAGGCGCGTCGCCGGGATCGCAAGTATCGCATCGGGCTGACTCTTTCAAGTACCTGACGAATTTCGCTCTGAAACAGAATCAGCAACAAAATGAGAAGCACTTGCCATAAGATTTGAAAGACCCAGGTGGTTAGATATAGATCCCATAATTTGGCAAGCGAATAAACGCCGCCAAGCGCCACCAGGCCGATAATAACACGAAGGGCGCGACTTTCACGAAACCACACGTATAAATGATAGGCAACAATAGTCAAAAAAAGAATATCGACGATATCACGCCACATGGGCGTTGGAATGAGATCAATCAGATACACGCGTGTCTCCGCTAGCGCTTCTCATTAAATTTCATGCAAGACTCAGGCTAAAATGAACCGTTTAATTGTCTGTCTGTTTTTGAACAATCCCGGATAAGGGATATAAAAGAATATTAACAGGATAACCGGCATTCGTCAATTAACCTGCAGCTGCCGGATCTAATAGAATGGTGATCAAAGGCGGAATTTAGGGGTCATCTGAAAACGATCCCGTTTTTGAATATTTTTCTCAACAATGACGTGTACTGTAAATCCGGATTTAGCATTTTATTCGGGAAATTTGAAGCGATGCCCTTCAATTGCAGCGCCAAAACCGACCTCAGCCAGTATACGGCTTGCCACATTCCTTACAGCGCCCATCGGGTCCGATGACACCAATACAGCTTTCATCGCTGCACAGCTTGCGATTTTCCCATTCATCGTTGCTGTCAGACGACGGCGAACCACCGAGATCGGCATCAACAGCAGGCTCGGCTGGCTGGCTGTCACTTGGTTCTGCGGTATGCTCTTCTTCAGTCTGCTCCTTTTCGTAAGGACGGCCGCATTCTTTGCAGCGCCCATCGGGTCCGATGACGCCAATGCAGCTTTCATCGCTGCACAGCTTGCGATTTTCCCATTCATCACTGTCCGCGTCGTTTTCTTCAGGTTTCTTTAATTCGGCAGGCTCCTCCGACATATTTACACCTCCAGTAATTTCTCAAGTTCTTTTAAGTTTCCGATATGATAGGGTGTCGGCAAATCTTCATTCCGATAGGCAACAAAAGGCACTTTTGCCGCAACAGCCGCCTCGGCATCCACCTGCGAATCACCGACGTATAGTGCCTGATCGGACCCGATTCCAAAATGAGATAGTACTTTTAGCAGCATGTCCG
Organism: Desulfobacterales bacterium; assembly: GCA_050124655.1. Classification (GTDB taxonomy): domain Bacteria; phylum Desulfobacterota; class Desulfobacteria; order Desulfobacterales; family JAHEIW01; genus JAHEIW01. The sequence goes on along the minus strand of JASFEV010000057.1, from coordinate 11,366 downwards.
GGTGAGGCTTTGGGCGTGGGATATCAACAGAAGTGACCACCAGGTCAAAGTATTCGACCAAGCTGAATTCAGCCAGCAACTGATCCATCGTATCCGTACGGTTCGTGGCAATGGCGGTCTTTATATCAGGTCTTATCTTTTTGAGCAACGGGGTCAGATGGGGTTCAACTTTCAAGTATTTAAGAAATTTACCGTAATCCATGGTTTGACGATAGGCGTGCACGTCGGCAACACTCTTATCGTCACCAAATAAGTGCACAATGGCTTCATTCAATGTATGTTGATGGACATAGGCAAACTGCTCGGCCGTCAGTGCCGATCTGTTAAAATGCGCCAAAATATGATTGTAATAAGCCCAGTTGGCCGCTTCGGTATCAAAAAGAACGCCGTCACAGTCAAATGCAACAACACGTATATTTTTCATATGTATTTATTGGACCCGCTCTTTTTTTTCTTCAGCCGGTTGCCGTAGATCACCGTACACTCTGATGCTGAGTTTGGGCTGAATATGGCTGTCGGTTTCCAGCGTGATCATATCAAAATAGCGGCCCTTCTCTAAGCGCTTGTTTTCAATTAACAGCGCATAAACCGGTCCCTTCTCGCTTTTTTCTTCAGACAACTCAAATTGAATGTCCTTGCCGTCTTTAGCGCTGACTTTCACAATTTTAAAAGGGTATTTCTTTTCAGGGGTGATGGTCACTTTTCTTTTGATCGCGTCTCCAACAACGCCCCTCAATTTTACCCGATTGGGCCGGATGGTGACAAATTTGTCTACGCTTCCGGAAATTGTCAGTTTTAACCGTGGATTTTTTTTATCGTTGGTAAAAAGGGTGGCATGTTTTCGGATAGTATGACCACCTTTGTGATGGGTGTTTAGTTTTAAGGTAACTTTGCCCTCACCACCGGGAGGGATCTGCCTCGTGTAAGAGGCCGCTGTGCACCCTCAGTCGGTTCTGACTCTTTGAATTTCAAGCGGGGCCGACCCCTTGTTCTGAACAATAAACTCGTGGATTACTTGCTGTCCTTCCACTACCGCATCAAATTGATGAAGGGCAGCCGGCAAAAAGGCCAGTGGTTGCTTTAAGGAAAGCTGTATAATTTCAACCCGCTCGCTGCGTGCCGGATCAGCGGTGCCACTCTTTGACACTGCCGGATTTGATTCAGCGATGCTTTTCGTAACCAGGCGGCTTTTTGCAACACCCTGATTTAAAAACCACTGTTTAACGGCCTGGAGGCGTTTTGAGTACACCTCACGATTTTTTTCAGGAACGCCCTGCTGGAGACCGAATCCTTCAATGCGCAAGCCCATGGTGGGATCTGCCTCAAGCGCTGCCTGAATTTTTTTTAATTCATTTTCAAATTCCGGCTTAATTTCAGCAGAATCCATTTTAAAATAGAGGGTCGCTAAAACAACCCGCGCCGCCTCGTTTTGGACCCCGTATGTATGGGCCCCGAAGCAAACCACAACCACGAAACAGATCAAGGCAATTCTGACCTTTTTTGTCATACACCCTACTCCTTCCAAAGAATCAAAATGAACTTCATATTAAAATTCTATGTTGCTTCATAATGGATGTCAAGAAGTTGGCGATTAAGCGTCTGAATATCTTTGCTTTTCTATTTTTGTTAGAACCGATTGGCCGGTCTAATAGCGTTTGAATTTTGTTCGAGTGTGCTATTTTTAAATTGTTAAACCGTTTTAGAAGTGATTAGATTTTGCCCCAAAAAAATATATTTATGATTCAAAACCCTGTAAACGGCCTCGCAAATCTTTAGATCTTGTTCTACGACCAATTCTTCTTTTTAATAATGTTAAACCGGTCTAATAGCATTTGAATTTCGTTCGAGGGCACGGCGCAATTCGCTTCATAAGTGGAGCGTACACGCAAGTACGTGAGCATTATGAAGCGAATTGTAACACAGCCCTCGGACAAAAGGTGAATGCTATTAGACCGGTTTTAGAGGAGGGATACCGGGTCAACGTCCACCACAACCCTTACCCTGCGATTGCTAAAAACCTTAGTATGATCAGCCATGAGCCGGCTGATAAATTGATGCAAGGCGTTGGTATGTGTCCCTTTCAAAAGAATTTGCCATCGATAGCGGCGGGCAATTTTGGCTAAAGAGGATTCAATCGGTCCTAAAATGTCAACAGTATCATAAAGAGTTGGTTCTGACGTTTTCAAAGACTGGCATAATTTCCCGAGCGTCGCCGCATGCTCTTTGGTCAATTGATGGTCTATTCCAGATATCTTAAGATGGATCATTCTTGAATATGGCGGATATTTCAACATCTTGCGAAAATGGATTTCCTGGTTGTAAAAAGAGATAAAATTTTGATTCTGCGCTGTTGTAATACTGAAATGGTCCGGATTGTACGTTTGTAGGATAACCCGCCCTGGAGAGGCCCCTCTGCCCGCGCGGCCGGCCACCTGGGCGATTAGCTGAAAGGTCCGTTCGCCAGCTCTAAAATCGGGAAAGCTCAGCGATAAATCAGCACAGATGATTCCCACCAGGGTGATATTGGGAAAATCATGGCCTTTAGCCACCATTTGGGTGCCGACCAGGATGTCAATGGACCGATCGTGGAGGCCTTTGAGTAATTTAAAAATACTTCCCTTACGGGTGGTGGTATCCCGATCCATACGCGCGACACAGGCCTTCGGGAAAAGCTTTTGCACCGTTGCTTCAATCTTTTCGGTACCCAGTCCTATTTTTTTTATTTCCATAGATCCGCAATTGTCACAGCTGATGCTTGCCGCGCGGGAAAACCCGCAATAATGGCACCTAAGGGCATTGGCCTTCTGGTGATAGGTCAGAGAAATATCGCAATATTTGCATCGCAGGGCCTGACCGCATGATTGACAGAGCGCAAAATTAGCAAATCCACGACGATTGATAAAAAGGAGCACCTGCTCGCTGCGATCAAGTGTTTCTTTAATTGCGCGCTGCAATTCAGCACTAATAAAGCGTCGAGTCCCCCGATATCCCATGCTTTCACGAAGGTCCACGATTTTTATGGTGGGCAATGAGCGCTGTTGAATACGCCGTTTCAGATTGACTTCGATAAATTTGTCGGTCTGGGCATTGTGGTAGGATTGAATCGATGGTGTGGCAGAGCCCAGCAACGCGGTACAATTATTCTGTTTTGCCCTGACTACCGCAAGATCTCGGGCATTATACCGCAAATTGCTTTCCTGTTTGTAGGACGCATCATGCTCTTCATCTACAATAATGAGGCCGACAGCTGCAAAGGGGGCGAAAATGGCCGAACGCGCACCAATAGCTATAGGCACCTTGCCTTGAAGGATAAGACTCCATTGATCAAAGCGCTCTCCCGCCGACAGACCGCTGTGAAGTACGGCGATGCGTTCTCCGAATCGGGCACGAAAGCGCCGCTCCATCTGCGTAATCAGCGCAATCTCGGGTACCAAAACCAAAACGGATTGTTGCTGATTAAGAACGGCAGCAGCAACTTGCATGTAGACTTCTGTTTTACCGCTGCCAGTGACGCCTTGTAAAAGAAAGGTTGCAAAGCCCTGACCCAATTTATCGTTGACCTGTGCGATGACCTTTTGCTGTTCGGTATTTAGGTCAGGGGCTGTATCCGCATTGATGGGTTCGCCAAACGGATCCCGATAAACGCGTTTGTGCTGAACGGTCAAAAAGCCATCCTTTGCAAGGGCCCGAACCAGGCGGGTTGCACTCGGGACTTGCTTCTTTAAGTCAGACATCGAAATTTCACCTCGCTGACGGAGGGTTTCAATGATTTTGCGGCGGGCTTTTGACAGTCGGTCAATCGAGCCAATCGGCTTGCCAAGCGTGATGTGGCGCTCGGTGCGGCCTTTAGCCGACGCAGGTTTCAATTCTCGTGTTTTTGAAACCCATCCCTTGTGCTGAAGTGTCTGAATAAGCGCCCCGGGCACATTTTGATTCAGCTTGTCGTTCAATTGCTTGAGGCGACACGGTCCGGTCTCAAGCAGCTTCAATACCGATCTTTGAAGGGCGGTAACGGTTTCATTTTTTAAGGCGGTCTCGCCCTGGTCGGTAATCGCAAGAGACACATAATCATAGAGCGTAAGTCCGCCGGGAAGCGCACTTTTGATAACATCGCCGATGGGGTGTTTATAATAATCTGAAATCCATTGAAAAAAGGCAAGCATCGACGATGGAAAGAGGGGATCATGATCGAGCACATCCAAGATATGCTTGATTTCAGACGGCTCGGCTTCGGAGGCAGATCCCATAATATAGCCAGTCACCCGGCGTTGTCCGAATGGGACCAAAACGCGTTTACCGACCGCTATAAACGGGCTTAAATAAAGCGGCACACTATAGGTAAAGGTCTGATAAACGGGTAAAGCCACCGCAACTTCAATATAAAAATGAGCGTCGGTCATAGGTCAACGTTAAATTGTTGGAGGACAATCAATTTAGCCGATTTTTTCAGCTTGTAGATGATCGCAACTCTTTTGAATTCTTAAAATGTTGAACAAAAGACATATACATATCTTCAAAATAATGCTAATATAGCCTTAGATTGGCTGGGATTCAACCCAATGCGTTTGTGAGTCCTGATTGCTATGTGAAATTACCCCTTGATCACGCATTAAACGGCGTATATTCTTATTTCAAAACGATTTGCTCTGAAAAAAACTAATGAAATTTGAGTTCTGGACGATAGATAGGTTAAGGAGGCAGTTATGCGAAACTTAACAAAAAAATGGGCAGTTATGGGTGTGATCGCGGCCTTGATCTGTATGCCCCTTGCAAATTCGGCCCTGGCTCAGGATTATTTTGAGGCCAAAGAACCCGGCGGCGGCGCCATGATGTTCGATACCATAGTTGTCCGTCCGATCGGTCTCGTGGCCACAGCCGTCGGATCGGTTTTTTGGCTGATCTCGTTGCCATTTTCGGCTTCAGGTGACAATACCGAAACCGCAACCAAAAAACTGGTTAAAGAACCCGCCGCCTATACCTTTAAGCGACCATTAGGCGAATTTTAGACCCCGCTTTAACGTTTCTTCTGTCTTGACACAGGGGTATTAATTGCATATACGAAGCTGCAATTAATGACTCACGATACAGTTGTATCTGTTCTTTTCCTACCTGATCAACCCATATGCGTAACCTATCGCAAAAGGAGGTCGCCGTGCCGGTACATGTCGTAGATCACCCTTTAGTCAAGCACAAATTGGCGTTAATGCGGGAACATCATATCACCACCAAAGATTTCCGCGACCTTGCTTCCGAAGTGGCCAATCTTTTGACCTATGAATCCACCCAGCATCTGGAAACGGAGAAGGTGACCATTCAGGGCTGGGCCGGTGAAGTTGAGGTTGAAAAAATTAAGGGTAAAAAAATCACCGTGGTCCCTATTCTACGAGCCGGACTTGGCATGATGGATGGCGTCCTTAACCTGATACCCACCGCCAAAGTCAGCGTTGTGGGGCTTTACCGCAATGAGGAAACCCTCGAACCCATCAGATACTACGTTAAAATGACCAACCATATGGAGGAGCGCATTGCGCTGATTCTGGACCCCATGCTGGCAACCGGTGGCACGGTCATCGCCACAATTGATCTAATTAAAGAATCCGGTTGCAAAGATATCAAAGGAATATTTATGGTCGCGGCACCGGAAGGAATCGAACGACTGCAGGCGGCTCATCCCGATGTTGAAATTTGGGTAGCGGCCATAGATGAAAAACTAAACGAGGTTGGATACATATTACCCGGCTTAGGAGATGCGGGCGATAAAATTTTCGGTACCAAATAAACCCAGCGGATAAAATGGATTCGCTAACCTCACTTTCAGCCATCAGGGGACCCGTGTCGGTATGGCCGTCAAGGATTGGATTACAGACTATAAATTGAACATTTCTGACAGTCTCTTCAGTGTCCAAATTTTCCTGGTTGCATTTGGTGCGCTGATCACCGTGCCCATCCTCACGGGCTTGGATCCCGCAGTTGCCTTGTTTACGGCGGGTGCCGCAACCCTCATTTTTCACGGCTTGACGAAACGGCTGATACCGGTTTTTCTGGCATCATCATATACCTACACGGCACCGATTCTGGCGGCAACGGAAACTTGGGGTCTTCCGGCCGCTTTGGGCGGGCTGGTGGTTGCCGGCCTTGTTTACACCGGTATTGGTGGCATCATTTACTGGAAAGGGCGCAACATTATTGCGTCCCTATTTCCGCCGATTGTGGTCGGACCGATTATGATGGTCATCGGGTTGATGCTGTCACCGGTGGCCGTTTCCATGGCTCTGGGAAAATCTAACCCTGCTCATCTTATACCCGATAAAATCGGCTTGCTGATCGCCGTCATTACGCTGGCAGTGACCATTATCATTTTTTTACTGGCCCGGGGCATTCTGAAACTGCTGCCGATTCTGGGTGGTCTTATCGCCGGGTATTTGGTTGCCATTCCATTTGGCATCGTTGATTTCTCAATTGTTGCCAGTGCGCCATGGTTTGCGGTACCCCGGTTCGTGCTCCCTCAATTCAACGTGAGTGCTGTTGTTTTTTTGATACCGGCGGTCGTTGCACCGGTCATCGCCCATTTTGGAGATATCCTCACCATTGGCGAGGTTACAGAAAAAGATTACTTGAGGGAGCCCGGCATCCATCGCACATTGTTGGCCAACGGTGCGGCAAACACAATCGCGTCTTTTGTCGGCGGCCCACCGGTTCGCATTTATCCTGAAATTACAGGTGCCTTGACCGTCTTCAAAAAAGGGCGGCCGGCAATAATGATCTGGGCCGCTGTTTTGGCCATGATTTTAGCCTTTTTAGGTAAAATAAGCGCCATTATCCAAACCATCCCCGATCCGGTCAATGGCGGCATGCTGATTCTATTTTTTGGCGCATTGGTGGTCGCCGGTATCCATTGCCTGCTAAAGGAGCCGGCCCCATTATTGGATTTTAGAAATATTTTAATTGTGGTGCTCATTTTGGTTTCCGGCATCGGAGGAATCATCTTTTCAGCCGGAGCGTTCTCGTTGAAAGGTGCGGCCTTGGCAACGCTGATAGGTGTTATCTTGAACCGAATCCTGCCGCATAAAAAGGCCGATGACAGCTGATGACGATCGATTTCTATTCACATGGGTTCTTTTCTTAAGACATTTTAATTTATGATTGGCATTATAGTAGGCAAATTGGTGCTCAATCTCGGTTTTATCCCATCCGTCATATGCACATAGCGGCATCTATGCTGAAAGGAGGACATTATGGCAGATGACGTTAATCGAATCCGGAGCATTTTAAGCACCCACCGCCGAGAGCTTTTAAAGCGCGCAAATGTTGTGGCCACTGGAGTTGGCTATAAAGAAACCGGCGGGGCCAAGACAGATCGCCTCTGTATTGTCTGCTCGGTGAAAGAAAAAGTCCCGCCAGCACGGCTACCGGAACAAGAGATGGTGCCGACAGCCGTTGACAGTACTCCCACCGATGTCATCCAAACCGGCGTAATCCGTGCGCTGCAAGCGCCTACGGATCGATTTCGCCCGGCACCTGGCGGTGTTAGTGTCGGCCACGTGGACATTACTGCCGGAACCTTGGGATGCTGGGTGACGAAAAGCGGCCAGAAAGTTATATTATCCAACAACCATGTGCTGGCCAACAGCAATGCGGCTGAAATCGGAGATGCCATCTTGCAGCCCGGTCCCTTTGACGGTGGTCGTTTCCCGCAGGATCACATCGCAAATCTAACGCAATTTGTTCCCATCTCTTTTCAAGGTGGTCCCAGTGAATGTCAATTTGCCAATGCGGTCATCTCTGTTTTTAATTTTGGGTGCCGGCTGATCAGCAGCAACACCCGCTATAAGGTGACAAAAATACAGGCTGAAGAGAATCTGGTGGATGCGGCCATCGCAGTCCCTCTGAATGGGGCAGATGTGAAGGATGAGATTTTCAATATCGGGCCGATCCAGGGGACCGTATCGGGTGAGCTGGGTATGGCCATCAAAAAAAGCGGGCGCACCACCGGCTTTACGACCGGTGAAATTCAGCAGGTCGATGTCACCGCCAATGTTCAATATGGTGCGGGACAGGTGGCCGTCTTTACCGATCAATTGCTGGCGGGCGCCATGAGTCAGGGGGGGGACAGCGGATCTGCTGTTTTAGACAACAATAATCGCTTGACCGGACTTTTATTTGCCGGCAGTGATAAGACCACTATAATCAACCGCATCGAAAATGTGTTTAGCGCTCTGGGAATATCGTTATGAGAATGGTTGCCATATTGACCGTACTTATGATTCCCCTGACGGCGTTAGGAGATGATCTGGGCATGTCACCATCCATTCAGGAAGTCAAAAAACAGCACGAGGCCCAATTTTTAAAAATGACGGGTGTCGTTTCAGTCGGGATCGGATTGGACCCAGACGGCAATCAGGCGATCATCGTGGGTTTGGATGGATCTCATCCCGAAACAGAAGCCAACATGCCGCAGACCGTGGGGGGGTTTCCCGTAGTGGTACAAATCATCGGTTCGATCAGGGCCCAGTGAACACCGTTAGCCGCATGAATGTTCACGTTTAACAGGCGAGAGGTGACAACCATCTCGCCTGTTTTACGAGCTTAAAACTTGACAACTATCTAAATTTTTTATATTTTTTATACATGGCAGCCCACATCGATTTCAGGATAAATCAGATGTAATGATCATATCTTGGCGCATGCAGAGGTCAGGTATAGGAGTAAATTTTGACAAAACTGATTCGCTTGAGCACAGAAATGACAGATGCGTTGTTAGATCTGTTAAAATACATCAGAGCAGAAACCGGCGATGAACCCTCCCAAACAGAAGTTGTAAATGCCCTCCAGAGCTATTTTATATTAAACGAAATCGGCAACCAGATTAAATTTCAGCGTAAAAAACAGGTCCCCCCGAACCCACCGGAAACATCTTCAAAAGATCCGTTCTGGAAGATGAATATGAAAGCCGGCCCGCCGAAAAACAGCTTTGTCAGAGTCGGTCTATTTGATGAAAACATCCTGGAAGCGCTTATGGCCGTAAAACGATTTGTCAAAGATTCTGGCGCAGCGGAACCCAACGAAGTCGAAATCGCCTTAAGCCTAAAGAGCAGTTTTATTCTCAGTGAAATAAAAAGCCAAATCGACTGGCAGCGAAATAATCAGCAAAAATCATAACCAATTATATCTGTATAAAAATAAAATAGTTAAGCCACAAACTATCTCAATCACGCCAAGTTTCACTCAACTCACCCTTCATTTTAACCGATACCTCACTTAGGGTATTGTCAACTGCAGACCGTCATTTAACGCAGCCGCGGTGTCAACCGCTTAAATTGGCGCCGCATGTTGCTGCACAATAAGCAAATACACCCGTAGCCTGAGGATGTGAAACCATGAAAATCCAACAACTGATTGTTGCCGTTTTGTTTCTGACCCTAACCTTTGGAATTTCCTCAGCCGAGATTTATAAATGGATTGATGAAAACGGTGTTACGCATTTTTCTGATGCACCCACCCGGGACGTACCGGATAGCACCGAAGTTGAAGATGACGACATTCAATCTAAAACCGAGGCGTCTGCTGATAGCCGCCCTTCACCTGAAAAAAGCACCCAGGAAACCCTGGATCCCAACTTTTTCGATTTCTTAAAAGATTCTGAGGATGAAGACGTCGCTACGCGTGCCCCCACAGTTGAAATCTATGAAACCGACTGGTGTGGCTATTGTCAAAAGGCCAAAAATTTTTTCCGCGCGCGGGGAATCAAATTTACCACTTACGACATCGATAAGGACCCGCGAGCGGCTCGCCGAATGATGACCATGACCAATAGACGGGTGGTGCCCTTTGTCGTCATAAACGGCAAACCGATTCAGGGCTACTCTGAACAAGCTTATACTCTGGCATTGCAAAACTAAGCCCGATCTGCGCACTGCATATCAAGCGCCCTCCATACGCCTTTGGGCATAATTCGATTGCATCAAAATTCCTGGAACGCCCAGGCGAAGACAAATGCCGCCTTCAGCCTGGAGCTGGACTTTATTTTTTTAATTTTTTATGCCATTTTCATTTTAGCTTCGTGCTTCTTTGTCGTAATTTAGAGCCTAATATTTCCAGCCGATTCTAAAATACTTTTTTACCACGAAGTTCACGAAGAAAGTAAACCATTTTCATTTAAGCTTCGTGCTTCTTCGTGTTCTTCGTGGTAATTTAGAACCTAATATTTTAGCCAATTCTAAAATAAATTTTTACCACGAAGTTCACGAAGAAAACGAAGTTTATTTCTTAAGCTCTACTTTGTGACGCCTCGTGCTCTTCGTGGTGATTAGATGATGATAAAGGAGACCTCGATATGATCAATCATGTCGTTTTAATCAAATTCAAAGCAGGGATCAAAGACACTGACATCGATGAGCTTGAAAAAATCTTGGATCATCTGCCCGATAAAATTATTGAAATTCAAACCTATGAATTTGGGCGCGATCTTCTACGCACAGAAAGATCCTATGACTTTGCGCTGGTTGCCTTGTTTGCCAACCTGGATGCTGTTCGGCGCTACCAGGAACACCCCGCCCATCTAAAAGCATTGCAAAAGATTAACCGCTTAAGCGAAAATATTTTGACCGTTGATTTTGAAGGTACCGATGCGGGCAAGATCAAAAAAGACGAAGAGGGCGCGATGCTCAGCCGCTTCGGCCGAATGTAATCCGGCTTCACCCGTATTGTATTTTACGAACAATTGAAAAATCTTTCGTTTTTTTGAAACGAGGTGATTATGCGTAAAAAAGTCTATGTTGCCTATACCGGTGGAACCATCGGCATGAAGCGCACCGCAGACGGATTTGTGCCGGCGGCTGGATACCTCGCAAGCCTTATGGGCAATGTACCGGAACTCAAAAGTGATTTGTTGCCGGAATATGATATTGGCGAATACGAACCACTGCTGGATTCCTCAAATATGACCCCCGACGACTGGCTCAAAATCGCCAATGACATATCCGATCGCCACAAGGCGTATGACGGATTTGTGGTATTGCACGGTACCGATACGATGGCCTATACGGCCTCGGCCCTACCCTTTATGTTGCAGGGACTGCAAAAGCCGGTGGTCATCACCGGTGCCCAAATTCCGCTATGTCAGGTTCGCAACGATGCCCGGGAGAACCTCATTACGGCGCTGCTGATCGCGGCCAATTTTAAAATCCCTGAAGTCTGCCTGTGCTTCGGAGATAAACTGCTGCGCGGCAATCGGGCGACAAAAGTCGATGCGGACAGCCTGGATGCATTTGAATCACCGAATTTCCCGCCTTTGGGAACCGTCGGTATCGAAATCAAAATAAACTGGGACCTCATCCTGCCGTCTCCCAAAACCCGTCAAACGATTG
>JASFEV010000056.1:0-19056 GCA_050124655.1 Desulfobacterales bacterium | reverse complement strand
AAATATTCCGCAACTGTTGCGATCAGTTTTGTAGCCTCTTTTGACATATACTCTTTTGTTGCCATTGCACCCGCTTTTGCCTTCCTATCAATTAATAAGCCTTAAACAACGAAAGCAACCAAACACACAAACCTGCTACGATGGATCTGGCGCTGTCCCAGAAAAGCTGATTTTCTGCCTGATGGTTGTTGCCGAAAATTGAATAAAACCTGAAATTCTGATATTAATAGATGTGGGGGCTCATTTTCAACGTGCAGACAGAGCCTTGAATCTTGAATGAAAATGGTTCTGACGATCACCGCCGGTGCAGACAACGATTGGAGTATTATAATATGCCCGATGACAACCAATTTGGCCAGCGTTTGACCTATCTGAAAGAGCGCCTCCAACAGGAAAATCCAATCCTCTCGCAGGTGGTTGACAGTTTTCAAGAACTCGATTCCATCAGCCGGCGGCTCGGATATTTTCAGCGCGATGAATCGCATGCAGCCCACACTTCCTGGTGGCCCCTGATATCCATATTGGGCATATATTCATCCGGCAAATCATCTTTTATCAATCATTACCTGCAGTACCGCTTGCAGGCCACCGGCAACCAGGCAGTTGATGACAAGTTTACGGTCATTTCCTATACCAATGATGACAAGGCCAGGGTGCTGCCGGGTCTGGCTTTGGATGCCGATCCACGGTTTCCCTTTTACAAGATGAGCCAGGCGATCGAAGAGGTGGCCGAAGGCGAGGGGCAGCGGATCGATTCATACCTTCAACTCAAAACCTGCCCCAACGAGCGCTTGCGCGGCAAGATCCTTATCGATTCCCCCGGCTTTGATGCGGACGACCAACGCACCGCGACCCTGCGAATTACCGATCACATTATCGACTTGTCCGACCTGGTCCTGGTGTTTTTTGACGCTCGCCATCCCGAATCCGGCTCCATGCATGACACCCTTGAGCATCTGGTGAAGCAAACCAAGGACCGGCGGGACGCCAATAAATTCTTATTCATTCTCAACCAGATCGACGCCACGGCGTTTGATGATAACACCGAGGAAGTTTTTGCATCCTGGCAGCGGGCGCTGGCGCAGTCCGGACTGACGGCCGGGTGTTGTTTCGCCATCTATATTCCGGAACTGGCCATTCCCATCGAAGATGAAAGCGTTCGGGTTCGTTTTGAAAATAAGCGCGATTCAAATTTAGAGCAGATTTTCAATCGTATCGAACGTGTCGGGGAAGAAAGGGCCTATCGGATCGTGGGCATGCTGGAAGAAACGGCCCAAACGCTTGAAAAAGACATTGTTCCCCGAATCGAGCGGTTCATTTCGCAGTGGCGCAGCAAAATCATGTGGCTGGATGGAATCATTCTAGGGGCCGTGGTGGCCGCGTTTTTGGCCGCCACCATCTGGGGTGGCTACTGGCAAGGGTTGCGCCTAGAGCTACCATTTTTGGACCGTTTGCCGGGCGGAAATTACAGCAAGCTGGGACTTTTAGCCCTGCTGGTACTGCTCTTGGGCTATGTTCACTTCCGTGTGCGCCGTTTTGCGGCCAAAACCGTCACACGCAATTTGCTGGCGGAAATTAAGGACCCTGATGTGAAGGCCAATTATGCCCGGGCCTTTCAAAAGAACAGTTGCTGGTACCGGAGCGTACTGATGCGCAGACCGGCGGGCTGGGGCCGGTGGACGCAGCGCCGATTGGCGAAAGTCTTAGAAGACACCAACAGCTACATCCAGAAACTCAATGACATGTACACCAGCCCTGCGGGTACCGAAAGCAGCCAGCCGCAAACAGCGCTACCGGTTGAAGAACCCACCCAGGTCCCCGACATCTCCGGCAACCCTGACGCCGAATCCCTTGAAACGCCCGCACCCAAGGATGCGGCCGAATCCTGATCGGACGGAAATAACGCATCGCCCACAAATATATTCTACTCTATTTTTGTGCAATTCTATCGGAATTAAACAAGCAAAAGATTCTCATCTATTTTCATGCAAAAATCAGCCGCTCGGCTTTTTCGACGGTCAGCGTCAGCGCGCCCCAGTCTTCTTCCACCTTGCCGGTCAACAGATAAGGCCGCTGGCGGTCGATGATGTGGCAAAAGCGGCGGTAGGCGTCGGGGAAAAAGGTGGTTTCCACGATGCCGGTTTCATCTTCAAACGTTAAAAATTCCATGGGATCCCCCTTTTTGGTGGAAACCACTTTACCGGTAATCAGCCAGCCGGCCAGGGTGATTCGTCGGCCGATACGGCGTGGCAGGTCCACGGCTTTGACGGTGCGGCGCCCCTGCAGTCTGTCGGCAAACAGCTCCATGGGGTGACGGTCGCACAGAAACCCCAGTACGGAAAATTCGCGCCGCAACCGCTCACGCTCATCCTCGGCGGGCAGTGTCGGCAACGGACAATCGGTGTCGGGCTTAGCGTTATCAAACAGCGACGGGGCGGATGCCCTGGGCCGTTTGGATTTCAGCCAGCAGGCCAGTTCCCACAGCAAGGCGGCGCGATGGCCGCCGGGATTTAGGGCATCTAGGGCGCCGCAGTTGATCAAAGAGCGGGCCTCGTCTTCGGCGGGGCGCACGCGCTGCAAAAAATCCCCCAGACGCTTGAAGGGCTGCCGGTGACGCTGCGCGACGACGCGCGCCTGGGTGTCGCTGCCCAAACCCTTGACGGACTGCAGCCCTACCCGCAGGGTGTCTTCCCGGCCGGTCCAGTGAATCTGACTGAAGTTGATATCCGGCGGCAGCACCGTCAGGCCCATGCGCCGGGCTTCGGACACATAGGCAAAGGTGCCGTAGAAACCGCCCTGGTTGCTGATCACCGCGGCCATAAATTCAGCCGGATGGTGAACCTTGAGATAGGCGGCCTGAAAGGAGACCCGGGCATAAGAGGCGCTGTGGGGTTTGCAGAAGGAATAGCCGTTAAAGCTCATCATCATATCCCAGATTTCAGCGGCTTTGCCGGTGGGCACGCCGCGTTGCTGCGCGCCGCTGTAAAAGCGTTGTTGAAAATCCTGCAGTTGATACGCACGATCCTTTTTGGTCAGCACTTTGCGCAGGGTATCGGCTTCGGTGTGGGAAAAGCCGGCCAAAACCACCGCCGCGCGGGAAACGTCCTCTTGATAAACCATGATGCCAAAGGTTTCAGCGAGCACTTCGGCTAAAAAAGGATGAATCGGGTCCCAGTGGCCGCCGTGCAGACGGCGGATGTATTCCTGGATAAATTCGTTGGCCGCCGGGCGGATGATGCTGCTGTGAATAACCAGGTGCTCGAAATCGCCGACTTTGGACTTTTGCTGCAGCAGGCGCATGGCCGGGCTCTCGATGTAAAAACAGCCCATGGTGCGACCCTGGGCCAGGGCCTCTTGGGTGGCAAAATCGTCTTCGGGCTCCCAGCGCAGCTCGTCGAAGGCGGTACCGTTGTCGCGCAGGTTGGCCAAGGCGTCGCGAATGACCCCGAGGCTGCGGTTGCCGAGCAAATCGATTTTGACCAGACCGGCATCTTCGGTAGCGTCCTTTTCCCACTGGATGATCGGTACGCCTTTGGGAGCGCGCTCCACCGGGACGTATTCTTCAATGGGCCGCGGCGTGATGACGACACCGCCAGGGTGCACCGACATATAGCGCGGGGTGCCGATCAGGCGCTGGGCAAACTGCAAAATGTCGGGCCAGGGCGGAGGAAAGGCCAGCGCTTTGGCTTCCGGACGGCGCTGCAGTTCGTCCAGAAATTGGGGGTTGGATTCTTTTACGCGCCAGAATTGGGGCAGCCGTTTGGATACCCGGCCGATTTCGGCATCGGTCAGCCCGAAAACCTTGGCCACTTCGCGCACCGCCATGCGCGGTTGAAACAGCACATGGCTGGACACCATGGCCGCATGGCCCGGATACTGGGCCAGAACCGAATCCAGCACGTCATCGCGCTCATCCCAGGCAAAATCCACATCGATATCGGGCGGATCTTTGCGGCCCGGGTTTAAAAACCGTTCGAAATATAGGTTGTGTTTCAGGGGACAGACATTGGTAATGCCCAGACAATAGGCCACCAGCGAAGCGGCGCCCGATCCGCGGCCACAGGTGCGCGGGCTGCGCTGGATGATTTCGCGCACGATCAAAAAATAGGCCGCAAAGCCCATGTCCGTGATGCTGCGCAGCTCGTGTTCTAGTCGCTCGACGACGGCTTCAGAAAGCTCAGGGCCGTAACGCAGCCGCGCGCCCTCATAGGCTTGCTCCCGCAGCCGCTCGGCCGGATTGGCACCGTTTTGACCGAGCAGCGGCGGCATGACAATGCCAAACTGCGGACCGCGAAAATTGAGGCGCTCGGCAATTGGGTAAGTGGCGCCGATGGCCTCGGGGCAGATGGCAAAGCGGTGTTCATATTCCTGCGGACCGGCCAGCCAGGCATCCGGCGGGGCAACTTCGTCAGCGGCCAGGCGTGACGAAGACGTGTTGTGGGCAATGGCACGCAGCATGCGATGCATCGCCATGTCCGCGGGATCTAAAAAGAAACTGCCCGGCGTGGCGACTACCGACACACCCAGGCGGTCGGCGGTGCGGCGCAATGGGTGGGTGGCGGGTAACGGGCGGCGCGGCATGGCACCGACAACCGAGACGCCCTTGGTATGCCAACGGCTGAGCAGATCTGCGCTCTGGGTTAAGACCACCAATCCGTTTTTGTGGGCGCCCACAGCATCTGCTAGGCGAAAATTTTCATCTGTGTGGCGGCGGGTCAGCAGGCGGCAGAGGTTGCGGTAACCGCTTTCAGTTGCTACCAGGCAGACCGCCCGCTGCTTGCGTTGCGGATCGGTGACTTCTGCTCCCACAATAGGGGTCAACCCTTCGCGTTCACAGGCGGTTAAAAAGGGCCACAGACCGCACAGGTTGTCGGTGTCGGTCAGCGCCAGATGCGTATAGCCCAGACACCGGGCGGCCCGGCAGACCTGCTTGACCGAAGCCGTGCCCCACATGAAGGAATAGTTGGACCTTACTGTCAATGGAACCATGGCAATTAAATTTGTATTTCACCGCAGAGACGCAAAGTTCGCAGAGATTAATTTTTTTCATTTGTCGCTGAGACGCCGACAAATGAAAATCCTCAGCCGCTCCGCGGCAGAATTATTACCCTAAAAATATCCCTGGGCAATATCAGCAGCACCATTTTTTGGGCTGCAAGCGTAAATTAAATGAACTTCCCGGAGGGCTTAGGTTTGTTTTTCACCGCAGAGACGCAGAGCTCGCAGAGATTTTTTTTTATTTTGCTTTCCGTTGACCAGTCCTCGCTAAAGCTATGGCTTGGCATGGAGGACGGAAAGCAAAAAACAATCTGCCTTGAAAAAATCATAGTTGTAAACCGTATGTTTTAATCATTGTTGGTTGAATTAATAATTTTGACAATCCATTTTTTTTAACCCGCAGGGTTGAGATGTTTTGCCTTGTCGGCGTCTCAGCGACAAGGCAAAGAAACTTTTCTCTTTGCGCTCTCTGCGTCTCTGCGGTGAAACTATCAAGCAGCTATGCTGCCAGGGTGCGGCCGAAGCGCACGGCTTCATGCCCGAAGCGTTGGCGCACGGTATCGATGGCGCTGATCAAGCCGGAGCGCTTTTCGTCGGCCTTCTGGTCGGCGGCGAACAGCTCTAACTGGGCCGGTGGAAAAATCAGCCGGTCGCAAATCAGTCGCAGGTGCCGGATGCGGACGCGCCGCATCCAGGCCAGTTGCAGCGCGCGCCGGGCCAGCTCAAAAAGGATAAGATCATTGGCCGTGGCCGGCCGGGCAGCCACCTGGCGGGCACGGCGCATGCCGTCGGAATAGTCGAGAACGATTGCGATGCGGCGGGCCGCCCGGCGGCGTTTTCGCAGCCGGGCGCCGACATGCTCCACCAGCCGGTAGAGATGGCTTTGCAGGGTGTGCTCATCGTTGGTGTCGGTGCCGAATTCGTGATCGGCGATCACCCGCGGCGGTTTTTGTCCGACCGGCAAAACCGGAGACGGATCGATGCCGCGCACCGCCTCGTAAAGCAGCCGGGCACGGGTGGCAAAAGGGATCTCCAGCTGCTCCAGACTCAGGGCCGCGATCTGAGATGCATACGTCAAATTGAATTCCCGCAACCGCAGCAGATCATCGCGCTCGATGCCCGGAATCAGGTAGACGGGCAGCGGTGCCAGCAGCGATTTTTCCTCGCCGGCAGCGACGAGGTATTCTCCGTCGGGTTTCACCAGGCGGGTGGCCACTTTGGCCACCAGCTTGTTGGGTGCCACCGACCAGATCGGGTCCAACCCCAGGTCGGTTTTGATTTGCCGGCGCAACCGCCAGGCCACATCCCGAGGCGGGCCGAAAAGGCGGCCGGTGCCGGTGGCATCCATAAACAGGTGGCCGTCGTCTTCACCGGTTTCGATCAGAGGTGAATATGGCAGGGCGCGCTTGAGCACATCGCGCATGGCCTGCTCGTAGCGGTGGGGGTGAGGCGGCAGGATGCGGACATCCCTGCACAGACGGACGGCGCGTTGCAGTGCCATGCCCTTGCGGATGCCGACCAGATAGGCTTCGTTGCTCATGTCATAAACGGCGGCGCGCACAGCACCTTCAGGCGCGATGATCACCGGACGCTCGCGCAGCCGGTGGTCCACCGCTCTTTCCACGGCCACGGCAAAATCCGCGACGTTTAAATGGATAATCGATCGATTCATTGTACTCTGAAGCAAGGAGCTTGTGCCAAAAACAAATTCACCACGAAAGCACGAAATTGCGAAAACACGAAAGCAAATATTAAAATAATTTCGTGCTTCCCTTTTTTCGTGTTTTCGTGGTTAGTTTTCAATCAAAATTGATCACAGAAGCCTTTCTTCGATCAAAATGCTGATTAACCGTCGGGCATTTTTGGGTGCCTGGGCGCGGACATGGTTATTGAAAAAAATGGTCCCGCTGCCAGCCTGCCGGGTCATCGGTGTGATGATCTTATCGGCCCATTCCCATAGCTCTTCATCACTGTAGTCATAGTCAAACTGCATTTGCATATTGCCCGAGCGCCAGCCCCTGGCGTTGCGGCCGTGGAACCGAATGTAGAAAAGCTCCGGATTGGTGACCACATCGAGCCGTGGGAACAGGCCCGGCAAAGCCGGTTCATCCACGGCCACCAGAGTCGTGCGGCGGCGCTCCAGTTCGGCAAAAACCCGGTCGGTGGCCCATGAGGCATGGCGAAATTCCACCGCCAGGGGCAATCCGGCCAGTTCGTCCAAAAGGGCAGCCAGGTAGCGGCGATGTTGCGGCGCCCGCGAAAAGCTGGGTGGAAACTGCAGCAAAACCGCCGTCAGCTGCCGGGCCTGGACGAGCGGCGCTATGCCATCGCGGTATTGCGACACCTGCCCCCGCCATTGGTTGGGATTTATCTCATGGGTTAGGGTGCGGGTCAGTTTGGCCGCGAAACGAAAACCGGGCGGCGCCAGCTGGCGCATGCGTTCGATGGCGGCGGCTTTGGGCATCTGATACCAGGTAAAGTTCAGCTCGGTGACCGGAAAGGTCCGGGCGTAAAGCGGCAGCATCTGGCCCGATCGGGTACCGGGCGGGTAAAATCCGGCGTTGACCCACTCCGTGTACGAATAGCCGCTGGTGCCGATCCAAAGGCGGCCGGGGGTATTTGTGCGCTCAAGACTCACGTTCAATCATTCGAAAATTGTTGAGTTTAGTCACTCTTTTTTGGCCGCTGGCGGCTTGCTTCTGGCTCCTGGCTGAATCAGAGATAACCCGTTGTGATGGTCGTCACAAATTGTTGCTGCGGACGGGGATAAACGGCTCGACTGAGCTCGCCGAAGTCCCCGCCCCTACAACCCGCATTTTAACCAGTCTCATAGGATCGGATTTTATGCCCGCCCATCAAGCCAGCTGCCAGCCGCGAGCAGCCAGAAGCTATTTAATTCCTTCCGGGCCGCGGTGGATGCCGATGATCTTGCCCTGAACCAGTACTTCACCGAAGCCGTAGCGCATGGGGGCGAAGTCGGTATTTTCCGGACGCAGCTCGATGTGGTCGTCATGTAAAAAGAAGCGTTTGACAGTGGCCTCTTCACTGTTAATCAGAGCGACGACAATCTCCCCATTTTGGGCGTATTGGCGCGGTTCGCAGATCGCCAGATCGCCGTTGAGGATGCCGGCATCTTTCATCGAATCGCCTTTGACGCGCAGCGCGAAGATGTTTGGGTTGCGATAAACGGCGGCATCCAGCACGATGCTGCCTTCCCATTCGGTCTGGGCATACATCGGCAGACCGGCCGTGACACGACCGATGATTGGAATTTCGCGCCAGCGCTGCAAGGCTGTTGTTTCACGGGCCCGGTTTAAAAGATGCACCGTACGACTGTACCGCCCCTCCCGTTTCAGGTAACCTTTTTCCTCCAGCGCTTTAAGAATCTGGGCAATGGCGGTGTGGCTGACACCCAGGTCTGCGGCCGCTTGGCGCAGACTGGGGACCTGCCCGCTATTGGCAATTTCGCGCTGAAGATAATCCAGCACGCTTTGCTGCTTGGGTGTCAACCGGGACTGCATGGGGTCTCCTTTAATAGGTGTCAGGTGTCAGGTTTCAGGTGTCAGCTTCCGGATTCAGCGGTTTTGGCCGCTGGCCTCTCGCTTCTGGCTACTGGCTAAAAGCCTATGATCGGCGACTGACAGCCAGCTGCCAGCAGCCAGTGACCAGTAGCCATTGATCGTAGCCTTTGAACCCACACCCGCAATAATGTACATTTTAATGTAAATATAAATGTAAACATTTTGGCTGTCAAGATGAAAAAACGAAAAAGAGACTTTTTAGGTTAGCAGGACGATCAGATAAGCAATTTGGACAGGCGTCGCCGGCCGAAGCGCATTGGCAGAAAAATGGCCAGCAGGCTGAGAACCAGCACCAAGCTAAAGGAGCCGATAATCCATATCCACGTTGGCAGGCTGATAAATTTATTGTGGATGCTGGCCATAAAAAGATTGTATACCGGACCCGCCTCGATGAGGACCACCAAACCGATGTACCCGGCGCAGGCGACCATAAAGACCAGGCCGCCGAAACTGGTGATGGTCTGGGTTGGATTTTCGGCTTTAAAATCCGGATAGGCTGCTCCCAAACCGATGCCCATCGCTACGATGCCGGGGACCACAAAAAAAACGGTAAGGGTTGAAAGAACCATCATAAACGGCGTTACATCCAGTAGGATGTTGGTGGCACTAATCAGAATTTCGGTCAGGATGAGCAGCGGAAGGTAGTAGATGAAAAATTTTATCCATAAAAACGTGCGGATGGATAACGGGGAGGTTTTGACCAGCCAGAAGGCCTCTCGTTCCAGACTGACAGCCGGGAAAGCAAACCGGGCGGTTACGGCGGTCAGAACGAACAACGCCAGTCCCATGTTTAAAAATGAGAATAAGTTTTGCAGATAAACGGTTTTGATCGGTGATTTTTCAAGGGGTAGGACCTTAAAATTATAGACGTAAATGACCACCAGGGCGGCAATCAGAAAAATTTGCGTCCACTGGGTTTGGTCGCGCAGGAAGGTTTTGATTTCTTTGACTGTAAAGGATTTTATCGGGCCCGGCAGAAAGTTAAACATGCGATCGCCGATGACATTGCTTTTAAATAGGCGGGCCGGGGCATTCTGCGTTTTTGAGAATCCCTTAAAGTAGATTGCATCTGCAAGTAAAATCAAGGCCAATACCATCACTCCGGCAAAACTCAAAGACAGGGCCGTGAAAAATAAGCTGCTGCCGATCGCGCCGGCAAGTGCGGATTGGATGCTGTCATAGATCCAGCTGCTGGGCAAAAACGGTGATGATGGTGTTTGCAGCGAGGTGATATAGACCATAACCGTGTCAAACACTTCCGGATCAACGAGCAATTCTGGCTGTGAAAGGCGAATGGCCAGATAGATGACCACAAAAGATAGAATCCCCATGAGAATGAAGACACTTTTCATGCGCGTAGCGGGGATAAAGATGACTGCCGTCATGACCAGCAACGTGCTGAAGGCCGAGGCAATGGCCGCCAGACAAAGCATCGCAATTACAACGTTTAGATAATAAAAAAGGCCGGTTTGATAGACAATGCCATAGGAGATGAGCACCGGCATGGTATAAATGATGACCATCCAGGCACTGTCAACGGTGCTGTCGATCCAGCGCGTGATGAAAATTTTATAGCTTGAAATCGGCAAGGAATGAACCAGAAAAAGATCACGGGATAGATAGAGCTTGGAAAGGGATGTGAGGATGCTGCTGAATAAAAGCAGGGCAAAAGACACCACCAGCATCATGGACAATAACTTATAGCCCAGGATATCACCGATATCCTCAATGCCTTTAAAATAAACCAAAACCCGCCAGGAAACCGCAAATATGCCGCACCAGAAAAGCAGACCGATGGTGCCGAGAAAAAAGAAGCGTGCACCGCTTTTGCCGTTTGCTTTTGATAAACTGTGATTCTTGATCGGCCAAATGCGGGGCTTAAATAGGGTCAGAATTTCGTTCATTATTCTCGCTGCTGGCGACTGGCTGCTCGCTAAAACCCGTCGAGCACCCATCCGTCGCCTTTTCTAATTGAGATGCGTCTGTAAACCAGTTACTATTTGCCGAAAGATGAAAAATTGGCACCCAAAAGCCAGCGGCCAGCCTGCGACGAGCGCCATTCGACCCGAGCTCATGGCCGAGGGCAGCCGAGTCGTGACCAGCAGCCAGAAGCTAATGTCGTTGAGGGACATTATTGGTTAGATTTAAAAACACCTGCTCCAGGTCGGCCTCGCTGACATTGGCCGCCCGCTGCAGTTCCTGAGTTGTGCCGGTGGCAATTAGGCGGCCTTTGTTAATCACGCCAATCCGATCGCAGGTATCCTGGGCAACTTTAAGGGTATGCGTCGACATAAAAACGGTCACACCCTCGCCGGCCAGTTTTCGGAAAAGCGCTTTGACCATTATGATGGCCGCTGGATCGAGCCCCACCATGGGTTCATCTACAATAATCACCTCCGGATCGTGCAGCAGGGCGGCGGACATGATCAGCCGCTGTTTCATGCCATGGGAATATGATTCAATCAGTTCATCCGCCCAGTCAGCCAGCGAAAATTTTTTAAGGATCCCATAGGCGCTTGCCTGAAATGTTTCTTCCGATACGCCGTACAGATCGGCGGTGAATTTCAGAAATTCTATGCCGCTGAGTTTTTCGTAAAGATACGGCCGATCGGGAATAAAGCCGATTTTACGTTTGGCTTTTTCAGGTTCATGATGCATGTTGATGCCGGCAATGGATACCGTGCCTTTGGTGGGTTCCAGTATTCCGCTCATCATTTTAATGGTTGTGGTTTTACCGGCGCCATTGGGGCCGATAAATCCGAATACCTCTCCTTTTTGAACGCTAAGATTCAGATTATTGACCGCTTCAAAATCGCCGTATTTTTTTGTCAGGTCTTTTAGTTCAATCATCATATACAATGTTAAGGTATTTTACATATTATAGCATAATTTTGGATAACATATTCTATGTTCTAATAGATACAAACAGTCCGTTGTTTGTGGTCCGTTGTTCTTGGAAGATCACGAATCCCAATGGCAGTTTTCTACCGGTTTACAACGGACAACTGACCACTAACTACTAACGATTGACAACAAACTAATTTAAGACCGTCAACTTAATTTTGCCGATAATACCCATGATATCCAGCTGCCGCTCCGGTGAACCGGTTGTAAAACGCAGATGGCTGACATCAGCCGGCAGCTGGTTGAAAACCGGGTCGACAGTGACCCATTGACCCAGATACATGAGGTTCCAGGCATGATAGTAAAATCGATCTTTTATATAAACCAGGCCGGCCTCAATACGGGTGGGAATTCCGGCTGCGCGGCCCAGGGCGGCAAGCAATACGGCGTGCTCATTGCAATCACCGACTTTGTTTTCAAGCGTGGAGAGCGCATCGGGCAGCGACAGAACCGGCCGCTTTTCGATATGGGTATTGACCCAGTTGAGCAGCTTTTCAGCCCGGGTCAACGGATCGGCGCCAGGATCATTTTTTAAGATGTCCCGGACCAGATCCCGGATCTTTTGATGGTCGGATTGGATGAAGGGTCCGGGTTTCAAAAATATTTTTTCCAAAGCCTCTAGATTTTCAATTTCAAGCTCGGGAGCCAGATCGGTGAGCGCTTCTTTTTTAACCGTCAGCACCTGTCCATTTAGGGTTTGTCTGCCTCCATTGAGCTGCAAGTTCTTAAACGGTATGCCTTCAATTTTAACCCGCAACACCTCGAGGGCAGCGACATTTTCAAGCGGGATATTGGAGGGCACCGAAGCAAATCTTGTCAGGTCCTGGCTGGATTCAAGGGCGAGCCCATCAAGGGCGTCTTTGCGGTCGGTTTTTACCAAACTGATGCCCAGCAGCCCCTTTTCCTTGATGATATCGCCATCTTTTCCAATCCAGGCCAGTTGAGATACACCTTTAAAATTCATCGATATTTTCGTGGCCGATTGATCGATCCCGCCGACCTCGATGCGTTCGGGGCCGATGACCTCTGCAACGACATCCACTTGGCCCATGGATGCCGGATCAAAAATCGTAAATGCGTACTTGTCACCGGTCCGCAGATCAGTTGCAGCCACCGCATCCATAATGCTGTTCATTACATAAAGCTTACCATTGACGGGTATATCCAGCCTGCGACTTGAACCGGCACTTTCGGTTGTGACATGCAGGGTTTTTCCGTCAACCGCGCCCTGAACGGTAAAGTGAAAACGGCCAGAACTGATTTCAAAATCAAGCTCCTGAAGTGTAAAATCGGGATTTAGCCGGCTTTTGGTGTTCAGGCTGATATCCTGAACCATGCCCATGGTATTGATGCGCATATGGACGGTTTCGGTCAGGCGGTAACCGGTCGGTTCCGTATCAAAACGGGCATGGGAAAAGCCGATTTTACGATCGTTTTGGAAAATGTTCATCCAGGTGTTGCGCTCCGAGACTGAATTGAGCGCCGTGGGGGAAAGCGCACGCGGCTGATAAAGTATTTTTTCCAATATCCCCAGGCGAATGCTGAACAGGACGGCAAAGGTCACTGTAAAAATGCCGCTTGCAATCCAGAAAGTTTTGGATTTATGCACAATCATGTCTAAAATTTTAAGGGATGACCGTCGGTCTGTCAAATTACGCGTCTAATATCGTCAAGGATTTTGCGATGGAAACCGCCGGCGGTTCATGATATGGGCAGGTAGAGCCTATCTCAAAAATGCATCTAGTCCGCCGCAGGCGGACTCTTGGGCGTGATCTACTATTTTTGAGATAGCTTGATATAAAACCGGACATAAATGAGGAGACCTGGATGGAATGCCGAACCGAACAAAATCTCGAAAAATGTAATTGCAGCTATGAGCCCTGCCCCCGCAAGGGAAATTGCTGCGAATGTTTGAGCTATCACTTGGCCAGCCGGGAGCTGCCCGCCTGCTGTTTTCCGGATGACAGGGAGCGCACATTTGACCGGTCGTTTGAACATTTCGCCCGGTTGGTGGCCAAAAACCTAGTGTAGCTGATAGCATCCGGTTTAATAAACCACCCTACTATAGAGGGTTAACAGATCATCCAGCAGGATGCGCATCTTAACACATCATTTTTATGCCCGTGACACTCTGGTTGTCGCCCGTGAATTGCTGGGGAAAAAACTCGTCCGAAAATACAAAGGTCACATCTTAAACGGTCTGATTTGCGAGACCGAAGCATATCTGGGCACAACCGACAGTGCCAGCCACGCCTTCAGGGGCAGGACACCGCGCAATGCAGTTATGTTCGGTCGTGCCGGCGTGGCCTATGTGTATTTTGTTTATGGAATGCACTATTACTTAAACTGGTTTCAGAAGCTTTAGGTTGATGAAACCAGTTTGGAAGGAGGAAGAAACCAATGGCTTTGGATCCGAAAATAGGCTATGCCATCAAGGCGACTATATCCGACGTAAAAGGGGATTGCAGTGCGGGCCATAAAGCGGGCGATCGCTTTGACATCAGCTGTCATAACCCGGCGGGTCTCTGTGGCTGGTTCTATCATGATATTTTCCCGAGTTTGCAAACGTTGCAATTCGGCGGTTCTTTGCCGTGGTGGGAGGGTGATACCATTCAATTGCAATGCCCGGATCCCCTTAATCTTGTGACCATCCAACTGGAACGCATCAAACGAACCTGAGATGCAAATAACCTAAAGACAATTGCGGCTTCAGGCGCGCTTGCCAGAGATTTTCACACCAAACGGATGCGCCTGATTCCCTGAACCGAGCGTCCTAAACGTTAAAACGCAATATCGTTAACACAACGAAAGGAAGGCAACGGTGTTCAATAAAATCAGCGCCCTGTTTGTGGCGGTGGGCATCCTTTTCTGGATTCTGATGATTGCAGGTTGTGCGACACCGGGTCCGGCCAAATCTATTGAAACCATATCCCCGCCGCCGGCTGATGCCGCTGCAACGGCCGGTTGGTGGTCTGCTCAATTTCGCATACACTGGCCGGCGGAAAAGCCGGTCGAATGGCATTGGGATTTATTAATTGCAGATAAAATCGTTGCACCGATTCTTTATCAATACAATGATGCCATTCGTCTTTGGCGGTTTCACCGCCGGGCAGTGCGGGATAAAACCGGTCATCAGTTTAGCTTTATATTTTATGCTTCCGCCGAAACAGCCTATCAGATTTTCAATCAGATGCGTGCCAATGAGTTGCTGGCAGAGATGAGATATGCCGGCGTCATTGATGAAGATCGTTATGATAATCCGCAGAACAACAACCGGCCCCGGATTGAAGATAGCAGCGACGCCGGCTGGCCCGAGGCCATCCAGAAGAGCTGGCCCTATTACATCATGGGTGCCAGCCAAATGTGGCTGAACTTAATCGGCGAGACGGTTGCTGACATGCCGAGTGTATACAGCCCGCTAGCGCTGCAAGAAAATGAGCAGCAGTACAAAAAAGCAGCGGCCGTTATCGATGCCCTGTGGGAGAAAGAGGCACAGCATGCCCTTTTGCATCATCTCGGTGCCCTGTTTGGTTATAAACCGATTCTCTTTCATGAAAAACGGATGTTAAAATTTTAAGCCCTGTTGAAAGGAAGCGCCAATGAATTATATCTCTGCAAAGACAATCTATACCGGAAAAAAAGTCCTTTCTAACACAAACATCATTTTTAGCGGCAAAACGATCAACGCCATTTCAAAATCTAAAAAGGGCCGCTCACTGGGAGATTGTGCAGTTATAACGCCCGCCTTTGTTGATCCTCACAGCCACATCGGAATGGAACGGGCCGGGGAACCCCAAACCGAAGGAGAGGCCAACGAACATCAGGATTCGATTCTGACATTAACCGACGCGCTGGATTCGATTCAAATGGACGATAAGGCCCTCAAGGATGCGGTGGAAATGGGTGTGCTGTATTCATGTGTGCTGCCCGGCAGCGGAAATATTATCGGTGGTCAATCAGCGGTCATCCGCAATTATGCGGCGTCCAGCACGGACGCCCTGATCACCCGTGCGGGTCTGAAAGCGGCCTTTGGATATAATCCCATGAAAACCAATGACTGGAAGGGCAAGCGCCCCACGACCCGCATGGGCGCTGTGGCCATGCTGCGCAGCCGTCTGGATGAGGTAAGGCAAAAGATCCAAAAATACAACAGGGCCAAGGGCAGCAAAAAGCAAGACATTGTCTTTTCAGCCGAAGAAAAGGTGCTGCGGGATTTGCTGGGACGCAAGCTGCGCCTGCGGGCGCACGTGCATAAAATAGATGATATTGCAGCGCTTTTGCGACTGGTCGATGATTTTAAAATTGATGTTACCGTTGATCACGCCGGTGATGTCCATCGACCGGAAACCTTTCTGGAATTAAAAAAGCGCAAAATCCCGGTTGTTTACGGTCCAATTGATTCATTTGCTTACAAAGTTGAACTGAAACATGAGGATTGGCGCAATGTGCGCCATTTATTGGTGTCAAGGGTGAAATTTGGCCTTATGACCGATCATCCGGTCACCTTGGCACGTCAGCTTTTATTGCAAACGCGCTGGTTTATGCGCGCCGGTCTATCCCGACAACAGGCCATCGAATTAATTTCACGCCACAACGCTCAAATTATCGGAATCGATGCGCTCATCGGCACACTGCAGAAGGGTAAATGGGCCTCATTCGTTTGCTGGAACGGAGACCCTTTTGACCTGACGAGTTACCCGGTGGCGGTCTACGGCGAAGGGGAGCTGCTATATTCGGCATCATAGGGTTCATAGAATCTAAACGTCTGTATCTTCAATATTAAATCATTATAAAGAGGTTAAAAATGACCCAGCATGACCGACGTGTGGCTCTGGTGACCGGCGCGAACCGGGGTATTGGCTACACCATTACAAAGGGCTTGGCCGAGAAAGGAATGGCGGTGGTTCTGGGCGCCCGTGACGCTCATAAAGGTGCGGCTGCCGGCTCAGAATTGCGAGACCAAGGGCTGGCGGTCTATTTCGAGCTCCTGGATGTGACCAGTGAAAAAAGCATTCAAAGCGCAGTGGCGAATATCCGAAACCAGTTCAACCGTCTGGACGTTCTGGTCAACAATGCCGGTGTCTTGATCGACGGCGATGCCGATGCGCTCAACGTCAGCCAGGACATCATACTAAAAACGTTGCATACCAACGTGTTGGGGCCTCTGATGCTGTGCCAACATTGCGTTCCGCTGATGAAAGCGGGCGGCTACGGCCGCATTGTTAATATGGCCAGCACCCTGGGCTCTTTGGCGGAAATGGCCGATCCGGATTCGGGATATGCCGGGGTTGAAACACCGGCCTACCGTCTTTCTAAAGCCGCGCTAAACGCCATTACAACGCTGGTGGCTAAAAGAGTCCGTAATGAAAACATTCTGGTAAATTCGGTCTGTCCGGGTTGGGTGCGGACCGATATGGGGGGCAATCAGGCGCCTTTGACCCCTGAACAGGGCGCCGATACGCCGCTGTGGCTGGCAACATTGCCGGATGACGGCCCCTCGGGAGGATTTTTCAGGGAACAGAAACCGATCCCCTGGTAATCTGCTGTTCAGCTTGAAAAGATATGGCGAAGCGCTGGGCACATCAGTCTTGCAAAAACGATTTCGATGGATATAATTAATTGGTAAAAGTGGGTCTCGTGCACACAGAACCATTTCAGGATTCAACCAAGGAGGAAACAATGATCAAACATCATATTTATCTAAAGTTGGCTGTAATATTCATTTTCACCGCATTTTTCATGGTGGCCAATGCTGAAGATGTGGATCCCAAGCTAATGAAAGGCTGGGAGGTTGGCAGCCCATACAACAATCATTATGATGCCCGCGATTATGAAAAAATCAAAGCCTGGTTCCTACGCGCCAAAGAAGTCATTCCCATGCCGGGGATGTCACCCGCCACCGTTGTCGAGGTGCTTGAAGGGGCAGAAGTGATCGAGGTTCATCTCTGCCCGACCTGGTATCGCAAGCCCAGTGACATTAAGTTAAAGAAAAATGAACGGATCAAAGTTAAAGGCGTCTGGGCGGAAATTAACGGCAAAGACGTATTTATGGCCTCAAAAATAAAAAAAGATCCCAACACTGATATTATCAAAGTCCGCCTGACCAAAGATGGTACGCCTTTTTGGACGATGACGCCCGAACAACGCGCCTGGGAGTTGCTGCCGGATAAAGAAAAAGAAGCCCGCATGGCAAAAGGGGAGGGCCCTCCAAAGGCGAAAACGCAGTAACCAACAGCGACAATGGCACAGCGACAATGGCATCCCGGCGAATTGCTTGAGCTTTCCGGTTATTATTGGAAAACTTTTACACTGCATGCAGCCGTCAAACTGGACGTGTTTACCTGCCTGGGCGACGAACAGTTGACCGGCGATGAAATCGCGGCCAAGCTTAATGCTGCGCCGGAGGCCATTCAGCGTTTGCTGAATGCGCTGGTGGCGATGGAGCTGCTGGCAAAAACAGAACATCATTACGCCAATACCCCAGCAAGCAAGACCTTTCTCTCCAAAGATTCTCCGCAATATCTCGGCAACATGATCATGCATCACCACCATCTGGTCGAATCCTGGGCGCAGCTGGATCGATCCGTTCTGACTGGAAAACCGATTGGGCAGCGGTCGTCCTTTAACGATGCAGAATGGCGCGAGAGTTTTTTAATGGGCATGTTTAATACGGCCATGAATGTGGCGCCGCTGCTTGTTCCGGAAATTGATTTGTCTTCTCGCCGGCACCTGCTTGATCTGGGCGGCGGTCCCGGCACCTATGCCATTCATTTTTGCCGGCGCCATCCGGACTTAAAAGCCACTGTTTTCGATCTGTCCACCACCCAGCCATTTGCCGAAAAGACCATCCAACGCTTTGATCTGTCAGATCGAATACATTTTCAGGCAGGAAATTATCTGCAAGACGAGATCAAAGGCCGCTATGATGCGGCCTGGCTTTCCCACATACTGCATGGTGAAGGCCCGGATGGCTGCAGGCAGATCATTCAAAAAACGGTTGACGTTTTAAAGCCCGGTGGCATCATTATCATCCATGAATTTATCCTTAATAATTCCATGGACGGTCCCCTTTTTCCGGCCCTTTTTTCCCTCAATATGCTGTTAAGGACCGATGCCGGTCAGGCCTATTCCGAACAGCAACTGCGGGACATGCTGGCGGCTGCGGGAGCAAAGAATGTTCAGCGCCTGCCGGTTCAAACGCCAAACGACTCGGGCATCATCACCGCCACCATTTGACCATTTTCCTCTTTATGATATCATAATTTAAAGCGCTTAAAATTATAAAGGAGCCGATGCCCAAATGGCGGAAGAAGTCTTTGAACCGATCGGTATGATGGGACCGCAAATTTTCGGATTGCCCGTCGATCGCCAGACCTTATTTTCGAATCACAAAGAAATCTATAAAAAGCGTGTTGAAACTCGACAGCGCAAACTGATTATCAAATTGTCTTTTCTCAAGCCATTTCTAAAAAAAGGAGAAAAGATCCTATTAATTTCAACCGGATATTCGCCCATCAATTCCCCGGCCCAGTATGCCACCGGATTTTTGTTTGTGTATCTTAAGCGCTCCTTG
>JASFEV010000055.1:0-19469 GCA_050124655.1 Desulfobacterales bacterium | reverse complement strand
AAAGTTAAGTAATTGTTAAATAATTATTAGAATCTGTTTTAAAAGCGCGTCTAAGGGCCCAGGGCTGTGTTGTCCCGCAAATTGAAATTCTCACGTACTTCGTGTACGCTCCGTTTTCAATTCGCGGGACGCCGTGCCCTGAACCCTAATCCACACTTTTAAAACAGATTTTATTACATATTAAAAATGCGGACAGGCGCCCAGGGTCCGCCGATCTTTGTGGCGGATTAAAAACCGATTCAAAATGCTCGAATACTACAGGTTGAGCCCGTTACCCGTTAGCCCGTTTGCCGGTTAAAATAAAATTGAGCGGTTTTCCGCTTTTTTCGGGCCCAACGGGCTAAACCGGCTAAACCGGCTCAACGGGCTCAACTGGATAACCTAAGTTATATCTTGACAAAAAGATGTAAAGAGCTTATATGAATATATGTTCAAATATTCAAGGAGTCGATATGGGTTCTGCCAAAGCCAAATGTTTAGAAGGCGATGATTGCCAGGTGCGGGTGATTCACCTGGACCGCATCGAGCAGGCGCGCAGAGAAACAGTCTCGGAGAAAAAGATTGAACGCCTGTCAGCCATTTATAAAATCCTGGGAGATCCCAGCCGTCTGAAGATCGTCATGGCGCTTAAAAACGTGGAAATGTGCGTTTGTGATCTGGCCGCATTCCTGGGGTTGACCGAGTCGGCGGTGTCGCATCAATTGCGGCGCTTTAGAGACCTGGCCCTGGTGAAAAGCCGCCGGGATGGCCAGGTGATTTATTATTCGCTGGATGATGAGCACGTGGCGGAGTTGTTGAATGTTGGGCTCGAGCATATATCTGAATCGTGATTTTATGTTACAAGTGAACAGTCAATGGTTTCTTAAAGCCGCTGGGTAATACGACTAAGAGTACTGGAGTGATGGAGTAGCCTACTCCGCCGGAGTAGCTCGGCTACGAAGGCTGGATTGGAGTGCTGCAAAACGGATTCAATTTTTAGACATTACTCCAGTACTCCATTACTCCAACACTCCAAATTTAAATACAAAAGGAAAACAATTTGAACTTTATTATCGAAATTTTATTGGCGACGTGGGATTTGTTGGTTGATGCTTCGGTTTACATATTGTTCGGATTGCTGGTGGCCGGTCTGCTGCGGGTATTTTTAAATCCAAGTTCAATTACCCGGCATCTGGGGCAGGGTCGCTTTAAATCCGTGCTGAAGTCCGCTTTTTTCGGCATCCCCATTCCGTTGTGATCGTGCGGCGTGCTGCCTGCAGCCGTGTCGCTGCGCAAACAGGGTGCCAGCAATGGTGCCACCACCGCATTTTTGATTTCAACCCCCGAATCCGGAGTGGATTCGATTTCCATTACCTATGCCCTGTTAGATCCCATCATGACCGTCGCGCGCCCGGTGGTGGCTTTCGTCACGGCAGCAGTTGCCGGCATCACGGAAAATATGTTGGGTTCAAACAACGGAACGACCCGCATCACCCCGGATCTGAGTTGTCCGGTGGATGGCTGCTGTGATGGACAGAATTGCTCGCCGGAAATGCATCGTCACCATCATACCTTCCGTGAGAAGCTTGCCGCCGGTATGCGCTTTGCTATTAAAGATCTGTGGGAAGATCTGGCCGGCTGGTTTATGATTGGAATGATCTTGGCCGGGCTGATTACGGTGCTGATCCCGCCGGATATGTTCAGTAAATACCTGGGCGCCGGTCTGCCGGCTATGTTGATTATGCTGGCGGTCGGAATTCCGCTGTATATCTGTGCAACAGCCTCCACGCCGATTGCCGCGGCCCTGATTCTCAAAGGGGTCAGCCCGGGTGCCGCATTGGTTTTTTTATTAGCGGGACCGGCGACCAATATGGCCTCTTTAACGGTTCTGACCGGTGTACTGGGCAAACGGGCCACCGCCATTTATCTGACGTCCATTGCGGTATGTGCGGTGGTATTTGGTTTAATCGTTGATCAGGTGTATACATCTTTGGGCATTTCGGCCCAGGCGGTGGTGGGGCAGGCTTCGGAAATCGTGCCGGAATGGGCCGGGATTATCGGGGCGCTCGCTATTTTGGCAATGTCAATCAAACCCGTATGGAACGCCATTAGCGAACGCTTCAAACCGAAAGTGAAAACAGCAGAAAGCTTACCCGAGCCTCAACAAGCCAAGGCCGAACCGTTGCCGGTGGTTTCCGATTGCTGCCCGAACTGCGATAGTTCATCTGACTCGCGCCGATAGGCTTCAGAGGACAGAAGTCAGATAACAGAGGACAGAGAACAGATTGAGTGCTTTTCATTAATTTTCATTCAAAATTCAGTTTCGGACTTTGGCGACCACCAGCGTAATATCATCTTCCGATTTGAGCCCCCGGGTAAAGTGATCCAGCTGGTCATAAACGGCGCTTAGAATATTGCTGGCATTTTCCTTAGCATATTCCCGGATCACACGTTGAAATCGTTTTTTGCCGAACATTTCGCCGTTGGGGTTACAGGCTTCCCAGATCCCATCAGTGCCGATGGCCACAATCTGTCCGTCGGCCAGTCCGGTCTTTCGGTAGGTTTCATACCGAAAATCATCTTTAATCCCTAAAGCAATTCCAGTGCCGGCTAATTCTTCAAATGTGTTTTGTGCTGGGTCATAAAGGATGGCGGGATCATGGCCGGCGCGGACCCATTGGAGATGCTCATTGGGCGGATCGATGGCCATATAAAATAGGGTCATAAAGCGCCCCGTATCCAAGACGTCCAGCGCTAAATGACGGTTCATTTCCGTGATAATGTCAGAGATATTTCCGGACTGGGCGGCGCGCATGCGTAAAAAGGCGCGTGCGGAGGTCATCAGCAGCGCCGCATCCACACCGTGGCCGGTAATATCGCCCACCACGATGCTAAACGGCGCGTCGGGGTATTCGTTTTTTCCCAAAAAGTCGAAATAATCCCCGCCGATTTCTTCACAGGAAACGTTTTTACCGGCCACATCCAGACCCTGAATTTGGGGGCTTGCCTGGGGAAGTAAACTTTTTTGAACCTCGGCCGCCAGCGCCAGCGCCTTTTTTTGCTCGGTCATGTCGGTCACAAAAGCCATGTTCCCGATGACGTTGCCATCGTCGTCGCGCAACGTATTACCGTGGACAAGGACCGGAATGTGTCTGCCGTCTCTGGCAACCAGAGAGCATTCAAACCGGCGGTATTCTTTGGACAGAATTTTTTCCTGGTTGATCTGCATATATTGTTTAAAATCGTCGGTGGCCAGATCCAACGGTGTTTTGCCGATAATTTCGTTTTTGGCGTAGCCGATCATCTGACAATAGGCCTGATTGGCATCCGTGATGACCAGATCTTGATTCATTAAAATAAAGCCTTCGCCGGCCGTGGTGACAATGCGCCTGTATTTTTCCTCGCTTTTGCGCAAGGCAGCTTCTTTTTGCAGGATTTCCCGGCGGGCGTCCTCGACTTCCTGAATGATTTTATGGTGCATGCGCGCATTGAAGTCTTTTATCTCTTCCAAACGCTGACGATAGATTTCTGAGCGTTTCAATTTTCTCGTTAAAAATTCATTGGCCTGCTTTAGCTGAGCCATCGTCTGTCGGTCATCTTCCTGAATATCGGATGTTCGTGAAGGTTCAAGATCTTTTCGTTGCAGAGCATCAGGCTTTTGGTGCTTAAGACCTTCGCCGTTGCCCTGCCCGACCAGCAGGGTCACGAGGGTGGCACCATGGAAAAAGCTATCCTGGCCCTTTACCAGAGGGGCAATTTCACCAAATGAATAAAATCCGCTCACCGGCAGCTGCGCCGGCAGATGATCCTGCAATATCTTTAATTCCTGCCCGACCTGAGTGCCCAAAACATCCTTACGAAATGCACACGAGAAGGCCAGCCCGAAGGCCGGATGGAATTTGGTCGTTTCGGCGCTCAATTTTTTTACGGAGGCTTTTGTATCATCAATTATAATTTCCCGGATGGCTTCGGTCAGTTGAACCGTCGACCCCTCTGGGATCGATTCCGAGAAGGTAATACTGCCATCCGGGTTATAGATGATTGGGGCGCGTAAGTAAAAGCGCTCGCTGTCTTTTTCATAAACTGCCAGTACGAATTCCCTGGCCGGCTCTGTATGATCACCCAGGTAATGTTGATAGAATTCGATCGCAGTCATATTTTCGATTTTTTTAACGGTACGGTCTTCTGCCGCTGTAACGCTGGCCCGCTTTCCGACGGGTTTCCAGCTATTGGCAATCGAAAACGTATATTCCAGTGGTCCGCCGAATAGCAGGATAGGGATGGAATCCTGCAAAATTTCATCCTTATAAAATTGAAAGATGGCATCTTTTTCATGCCAGAGGGTGCCGGCAGCGCCGCCAAACACCGGGCAGTTCTGACCGAGTTCCTGGTTGAGCCTTTTCATAATCGGATCAAATGAGCGGTTGTACCCGTCAGGCAGCGCCAAACACATCGATGCTTGTTGCGTCAGCCCCATTTTGGCCTGTTTGACGGCGCTTTTAACCGAACCATCGGGATTTTCCGATAAACAACGGCCGATACCGGCCTTGAATTCAATTTGATCCGAGTAAAAGACCATCAAAGCAATCGAATCGTCACTGAATCCGTAACTGGATGAAAATTCTCCGGAAGTTGTACAACCGATAAGTTCCAGGCCTGGGAAGTGGCTATTGATTTGATCGAGCATCATCCGATGATCGAAGTTAATTCCGGCAAAAACGATTCCGGCCTGGGGCGTGTGGCCGTGCAGTTGATGTCGGCACCTGTTGATCGCATTCTCAACCGCCCGCTGTGTATCGATATGCTCCGCCTGGCCTACTCTTGCGATTATCATCTGGCTATACTCCTATAAAATTTACGTTTTTTAAAATGATTGTGATAATCGATAATATGTTTATTCTTCAACAAATTTCAACTTTTTCTTGACAAATTTACCTGAAAGATTAATTATTGCTGGTTTTATGAGGGTTGTAAAAAACGGTTCTCACTTTGGATCTTTTTTTACAACCACCTATGCCCCCATTTCGTAGTTTCTAAATATAGCGCGGGAAATGGTGAGGGTGGATCATTTTAAGGAGGCAAATTCGATGTACGCGGTAGTGACTTCAGGCGGTAAACAATATAAAGTTGAAGAAGGTGAAACGCTGCGGGTTGAAAAGATTGCTGGAGAGGTCGGCAACCCCGTAACGTTTGACCAGGTATTGATGATTTCCGACGGTGCCGATGTCAATATCGGTCAGCCGCTGGTGCCCGATGCGACGGTTGAGGGCCATATCGTTGAACAGGGAAAAGCGAAAAAAATCATCGTTTTTAAATATAAGCGCCGTAAACGGTATCGCCGCAAGCAAGGGCATCGCCAGCACTATACGGCCATTAAAATAGACAGCATCAAAGCCAAAGGGGTAACGGCCCGCAAGAAAGCCGAACCTGAAGGCGAAGCTAAAAAGCCGGTCGCTAAAGAAGCAAAGCCAGCGGAAAAGGAAGCAACGGCCGAAGCGAAGGTCACCGAAGCGCCGAAAGCAGCAGTAAAGCAAAAAGAAACAAGGAAGCCCGAGGCCAAAGCGGCCCCCAAGAAAGCGGCTCCCCAAAAGGGTGCGGCAAAGAAACCGGCGGCCAAAAAAGCAGCTGCCCCAAAAACGGCCGCGAAAAAAGCAGCGCCCAAGAAGACGACGACTGCGAAAAAGGTAGAAGATAAAACAAAATAAGGGGCAATTGGCAAACCGAAACCTGAAAAAAATTCAGATTTAAAGCAAATTTTGATGAACATACTTGGTTTGGTAAGGAGTTCTGACCATGGCTCATAAAAAAGCAGCAGGAAGTTCTAAAAACGGGCGCGACAGCAACGCGCAACGACGCGGTGTCAAACGTTACGGCGGCCAAAAGGTAAAAGCCGGCAATATCCTTGTGCGTCAACTGGGTACGCGGGTCCATCCAGGTGAAAACGTTGGCATGGGCAAGGACTACACGCTTTTTGCCAAAATTGACGGCATTGTTGCTTATGAAAGATTTGGTCGTTCACGCAAAAAAGTCAGCGTACATGCCGAGTGAAATTTATTGATGAAGCAATGATCACGGTACAGTCCGGTGACGGCGGGCGGGGATGCGTCAGTTTGCGGCGTGAAAAATATGTTCCGCGCGGCGGTCCGGATGGCGGTGATGGCGGCAAGGGCGGAGATGTTATTTTAAAAAGTTCATTACACCGCCGCACCCTTTATCCATTCCAATTCAAGCGCCAGTTTAAAGCCGAAAAAGGCGCCCATGGTCAGGGCAAGCAAAAGACCGGTAGAAACGGCTCGGATCTGATCATCGAAATTCCACCCGGCACGCTCGTCAAAGATACCGCTACCGGTGAAGTTATCAAGGATTTTACCACTACCGGCGAATCTTTCACGGTTGTAAAAGGCGGCCGCGGTGGCCTCGGCAATGCACGCTTTAAAACATCGACTAACCGAACCCCCCGTTATGCCCAGCCCGGCGAAGCCGGGCAAACCCGCCAGCTCAAGCTGGAGCTCAAGCTTTTAGCCGACGTGGGCATTATCGGCCTGCCCAATGCCGGCAAATCCACGCTGATCAGCGTGATTTCATCGGCCTCTCCCAAGATTGCGAACTACCCGTTTACGACGCTGACCCCCACTCTCGGTGTTGTCGAAACCGAATGGGGCGATCCGTTTGTGGTTGCCGATATTCCCGGTTTAATTGAGGGCGCTCACGAGGGGGCGGGTCTTGGTACTCAATTTTTGCGGCATATTGAGCGCACCCGTATTTTAATACACCTGGTCGATGCTGGAGGTCTGGATCCAAAACATCCTCGCGATCATTATGAAACCGTTAACCGGGAACTAAAATCGTTCAATCCGCAGTTGACCGAAAAGCCTCAAATCGTAGCGCTGAACAAAATGGATTTGCCGGGTGCATCCGAAGCGGCAGCGGCTTTTGCCGCAGCGCTCGACCCGGAACCGGTCCTTCTCATTTCGGCCCAAGAAAACCGGGGTATCAAGCGCTTGATTTCGCGAACCTTAGAACTTTTGGACAAATCCGAGGTTGCATAACGGGCTATGGCTGGTTGTCACAAAACAAATAATAACTCTGCAAGCAAATGTTTGATTCGCACTTGATGGATATGGTATTGACATAATATGCGCATTGGATTATTTGGCGGCACGTTTAATCCCGTCCATCGGGGGCATTTACGAGCTGCGTCGGAAGTCAAAAAAGTTTTTACCCTGGATCATGTGTTTATCATTCCAGCTGCGTTGCCCCCGCATAAAACACCCGTCACGGTGGCAAGTGCCGATGACCGCCTTGCGATGATCAAACTGGCGATTTGCGGTATTTCAGGCCTAACCGTGTCGGATGTCGAATTAAATCGCAGCGGGCCTTCTTACACAATTGATACCGTCTATCATTTTAAAGGCACCCAGCCGGATGATGCGCAGATGTATCTGATTATGGGACTGGATGCCTTCCTCGAAATTGACACCTGGAAATCATACCTGGAATTGCTCGAGCAAATTTCAATAATTGTAATGGCACGTCCCAATGGTCGGCATCAGAGTGTGCAACAGGGTTGGGAAATACTTGCAGATTATCTTAAATCCAATATATCGGCGGATTACCGGTTTTCAAGTTCTCAAAATAGCTATATCTCAGAGAGCATGCAGCCCATTCATATCTGTGATATCAAGGCGCTGGATATCTCTTCAACCAAAATCCGGCAAACCGTTAAACAGCAAAAAACCATCGAAAACTGGGTTCCTGCCCGCGTAGCAGAATATATTAACCACAAAGGACTTTATTTATGAGCAAAAATACGGCTGACGTGCTTGACCTTTTCATCGAAGCGGTGACAAAAAAGAAAGCACTGAATTTAGTCGTCCTGGATGTCCATAATCTGACATCCATCGCAGATGCTTTTATTATCTGCAGCGGCCGCTCCAACCGCCAGGTGAATGCGATTGCAGACGCTACGGTCGACCATTTGAAAAAGCATAAAATTCGGCCGCTTAGTGTCGAAGGAACCGGCGAAGGTCATTGGGTGCTTCTAGATTACGGTGATGTGATCATCCATATTTTTTACGAGCCGGTGCGCGAATTTTTTGACCTCGAAGGCCTATGGGTGGATGCCAAACGCATCGAGCCCCCGGCGCTGAAAAAATTGAAAAGATCCAACAATTATGTCTGACACCCTCAAACCCTACTCAATGATCACCGATTTTGTCACCGGCAAGCAAATTCCTCTTGTTGGAGCCGAGGAAAACCGACAGATGGTAGAGAAATTTTTGGTCAATGAAAAAGGGTATTCAAAAGAAGATATCGAAGTTGACGTGGATATCGAAATTAGTGCTGGCGGCCAGCCTTACCGCTCTCAAATTGATCTGGTTGTCAGCGTCGACGGTGGTGCCACCCGATTCATGGCCTTTAAATGTGCGGCGGCCTCCCTGGGGTCGCGGGAAAGAGAAATATTGGCGGCTGCCAGGCTTCTGGAGGAAAATCAAATTCCGCTGTGTGTGGTATCTGATGGCCATACGGCCATCGTACTGGATACGGTTTCCGGCCGCAAACAGGGTGAGGGACTGGAAGCCATACCGTCAAAGGAACAGGCCCAAAAACAGCTGAACAATCTGGTTGGGCATCCTTTTCCCGAAGAAAAACGGGAACGCGAAAGCCTGATATTTCGATCCTACGATAGTATGAATGTCAATGTCGGCAGGAACTTATAAGCAGGTGATGCCATCCCTGATAATGAAGGGCTTGTTGGTTTGTGCTTCAGACCCCGGCGCCGTTAATGATAACCGCTTCTTTTTTATGCACTTGATAGGCTTGAATTAATTTGGTTGCAAACGCGATGTTTTCTTCGGTGTCGCCCTGAAAATTGATACCGCTTTTGAAATTTCCATCTTTATTCTTGACGGAAAAAACCACCCTTCCAATGATTCTTGTCATATTCTCTTCCAGATCAACGAATACTAAATAGATATTTTTTTCTTGAATCATCCGGGCTGTTTCCAGCAAGATACCATTTTGGCTGATGTCCAGGGCAATTCCCATGTTTTGATCGACCAAAACACCATTCCTATCCATGCAATTATAGGCAATCGGGTTACATACTTTAATTCGGGGGAATTTTCGGCGGTCAAGTTTCTTCATGCTATAAATATCGGTAATCTAACCAAAACCTTAAACTTTTTTTTTGGTCAATTTCTTATTTTTTTTGTAAGTCTGTACCCTTGACTCAGGGTTATAAGGAATTGCTGGAAAGATCATTCAAAATGATATGAATAAGTAATTGAAATTGGCTTTAAAATCTCAATAATTATTTATAGGACGAGAAAATTGAAAATTAAACCGGCTTTAAAATCTCAGATTTTGATTGATAGCAAGGCGTAAAACAGGTCGAAAGCGGAGCGTACACGATAGTACGTGAGCATTTTGAGCTGTTTTACAACGCAGCTATCGAACAAAATATAGAAATTTAAAGCCGGTTTAAAGGCCAGCGACCTCCTTACTACAATGCTTACAAATCTTAGCCCTCTTTTTTATGATCTCCGCACAAAAAGGACATTCCCGGGTAAAAAATCGCTGGTGAATCTTTGAAATGGCGCCTTCAACCGTTTCTTGCAGAATTTTGTTGCCAAAATTTACATTCCGGATGGGATCGATGGCCTCCAGTTCACCGATGTCTCCGATCATTTCGGCGGCCTTTACTCTCACGCGCATCGGCTCTGTTACATCCATCAGGATCTTAATAATCTGAGGGCCGTCTTTGCTGACATAGCAGTCGGCAAGGACTGAAAATCCCTTCTTGGTTGCTTCTTTTAAAGCTTCCTGTTCGGCCATCACCTGGTCGTCAATAACCTGACCCCGACCTCCCATACTGCTGAAAACCGGCATGATTTCAAATGTTTCCGTTCCGGGATAATTCATGCATCGATAGGACGCATTATGAGCATAATTTTCTTTGACATGATCCCAGCCCTGCGCATAGCAGGAACATTGATCGTTAAAACAAATGTACAGGTAAGGGGTACCCCAGCCGAGTCCGTCGCCCATATTTACCGGCGGAACTTCCCACAGATTCATTTCTTCACCGCAATGTGGACAGCTGGGTTTCTCACGCGTCATTATCTGTTCCAAAACTTGTTCCTTGGTTTCAAACGCCATTGCATACTCTCCATTTGTAGAAGTTTGCCGAATGCAAAT
This sequence comes from Desulfobacterales bacterium, assembly GCA_050124655.1. Classification (GTDB taxonomy): domain Bacteria; phylum Desulfobacterota; class Desulfobacteria; order Desulfobacterales; family JAHEIW01; genus JAHEIW01. The sequence goes on along the minus strand of JASFEV010000055.1, from coordinate 9,290 downwards.
TATGTCATCATTTGCATTTGTTGCCGTTAAGGTAAGTTGCTTATTTGAAATGTCAACCGATCAAAGGCTCTGGTGACAGCCAGCAGAAAACAGAATTTATGCTGTCAATCCTAATTCTATTGAAAATGCTATGGCTGTTTAATATGGTGTGTTGCTAAAAATACCGTTCGACATTCTGATTCATTTATCTTTGATGATGGTCTTTGCTTGGTTTGTCATTAAAAGAGAGGTTTTGGTCATGAGCGATTCTACGATTGCCTATCATCAACAGGTACCGCCGGCGACCGATTACGATCGGTTGTTTGAAACCACCGGCTGGAATAACGCCTATCAAGCCAGTTCGCAGGAGCTTTACCAAGCCATATCAAATAGCTGGTATGTACTGTCGGCCTATGAAAACGATCGCCTGGTCGGCTTTGGGCGTATTATATCAGACGGCGTCTTATATGCCCTGATCTGTGATCTGATTGTCTATCCCGCCTGCCAGGGCAAGGGCATTGGCAGCACGCTGCTGAACAAATTGATTGAACGTTGTCGGTCACAGAACATTCGGATTATCTGGCTGTTTGCCGCCAAAGGCAAAAGTGCTTTTTATAAAAAATTTGGTTTTCTTGAACGCCCAACTGATGCACCGGGAATGCAAATAGCCCTGACTGCAGATATATCTAATGCATGATTTCTTCTTTGAACAAATGCCGGAGGTGGCCTCACTGTATTTGAACTTGATTGTCTCCTTTCATCATCTGGTGGTCAGCCGAATGATACATGCCGCAACCTAACAATAATTATCGGCTAAGGTTGTGAACGGAGGCGGCCAAAGGTGGTTCTGCGGTTTCCTTTAAACAAAATAACCTGTATACCCAGGACAAAATAAAGGATGTCCCGTATAATTGTTACTTTGGATGAGCCGGTATATCCGCTTTGACCGGCGGAAAAACAGCCGCAATCAAATTCATGACCGCGGATCAGATTAATCGCTAAGAACGTTATAAAGGCGAAAAGCAGCCCTACAATCATAATGGCGGCCGAGCGCGGATAAATACCGCCAATCAATGCCAGACCGGCAATCAATTGCAGAAAGGGGATAATGATGGCAATCAAGTTAATGGAGACATGCGGGAAAAGGTCATAGCCGTACACAATATTGGCAAAATCCGCCGGAGATAGAATTTTGTCAAAACTGGCATAGATAAAGGTCAATCCCAGAATCCAGCGAGCCGCCAGTTCGATCCAGCTGTTGTTGATGATGGATCGTATAAAATTATTCAATCGGATAGCCTTCTGCTTCCCAGCCCGAAAAACCGTTGATAAAAATCCTTACCTCGCTGAACCCGATATCTGCCAGTAACCGGGCTAGATGATGGCTGTCTTCACAGGTTCGGCCTGAAGAATAGGTAACGATGGGTTGATTCGGTGGGTAACGCTTGAGAAAAGATTCAATATGTTCATCAAATTGACCCACCGGCAACGATATGGCGCTCGGGATGTGTCCGCTTTGATAATCCTCCGTTGAGCGTGCATCCACAAAAAGCGTATCACCCTCATAAAATATGTTGCCGGCATCGGTCACCTGATCGATTTCTGCAATGCGATATGTTTCATCACCCGCGACGTTGGCCGAAATGATCTCCTTTGCCGTGTTCCGCTGGCCCACCAGGGCAATTCCCCGCGGCGAAAAATAGTTAACCACCAGCGCCAGCGCCACTGAAACACCCACCAGCATGGTAATTTCTCTAATTATCTTGCCATCATCCATTAAAGTAATTCCATCTTTTGGGTGCCTGCTATTTTGCTAATTTCGACGCGATCTCAGCCACGTGTCGGCCCTGAAAACGGGCGCCTTCCAATTCATTTTCACTGGGCATGCGTGATCCGTCCCCGCCGGCGATCGTCGAAGCGCCATAGGGAGAACCACCGGTAATCTCATCGACGCGCATCTGTCCCTGAAAGGCATAGGGCAATCCGACCACCACGAAACCATGATGCAGCAGGGTGATATGAAAACTCAGAAGGGTCGATTCCTGACCGCCATGCTGAGTGGCGCTGCAAGTAAAGACACTGCCGACTTTCCCCACCAGAGAACCCTTGGCCCACAGTTGTCCGGTGGCATCCAAAAATTGGCGCATCTGTCCGCACATATTGCCAAAACGGGTTGGCGTGCCAAAGATAACGGCATCAGCCTGGGCCAGCTCGTCCACCGTGCACTCGGGTATGTGAGAAAACGCTTTTTGGGCTTCGACGGCGCCCATTTTTTCCAGAACTTCCAACGGCAATGTCTCCGGCACACGCCGAATATCAACTTCAGCGCCGGCCACCTTTTTTACGCCTTCGGCAACTGCCTCGGCCATTTGATAAACATGTCCGTAGGTCGAGTAAAAAACAACGAGTACTTTCATGGTCTCATCCTCCTCTTGTGTGCTATGATTTATGTATTCGCCATCTTATCAAACTGTCGTGATTTAAGAGGTCTTCTCAGTCTCGACGGAATACGCTTCGCTTTCGCAAGGATTGACCTCAACAGTAACATGCGCAATTTCGTCGTAATCGGCCAACAGTTTTTTGTAGTGATCGGGTGGCTTGGGGTAATGGGTAACGACGGAAACGATGACGGAGAGGTGATGCGTGCCAACCCGCCATACATGCAGATCCGCCACACGATTGTCCGAATCTGCCTCAATCAGGGATCGGATTTCGCTGATGGCCTCCGGGTTAACATCGCGGTCAAGCAGCACTTTACCGGAATCCACCATCAATCCATAGGACCATCGGGAAATAATCAGGGCTCCCACAATGCCCATGATGGGGTCCATCCAGATCCAGCCGAATGCCTTGCCGGTAAACAAGGCGATGATGGCCAGCAGCGATGTGAGTGCATCCGCAAGCACATGATAATAGGCCGATCTTAGGTTGTGGTCGCGAAATTTTTGAGGATGGTCATGATCGTGCGCTGTATGCCTATGATGATGATGGTGCTTTTCCTGCAGCAACAAAGCGCTGATGACATTAACCACCAGGCCGATAAATGCTACGGCAATAGCCTCATTGAAGCGGATGGGCTGTGGTGAGGCCAGCCGCTGAATAGATTCAACACCGATCAGCAAAGCAATGACAGCCAGCACCACCGCGCTGGAAAAACCACCCAGGACCCCGACTTTTCCGGTCCCAAAACTATAATTGGGGTTATCTGAATTTTTGCGCGCAAAATAGTAAGCAAAAGCGGTGATGCCCAGCGCTACCGCATGGGTTCCCATGTGCCAGCCATCGGCGAGCAGCGCCATGGAGCCAAATATATATCCGGCGGTTATCTCGATGATCATCATCGACAGGGTCAGTATAATGACCCGGCGGGTATTGCGTTCGCTGCGGCCGTCATCAATGTTATAGCGGTGGCGGTGTTGCCATTTCTGCAGTGTGTGAATATGCACAGTGATCCTCTGGTAAATTTTAATGAAACTGTTGCAATTGAATCGGGTTACAATTGCCGGCCAAGGTGTCTATAAATAAGTAAGCAGTTAACGGGTGATTTCAACCATATAAACACCCATCCGATTCACAGTCGGGAACCGTGTGCTCGGCATATCCTGATCTGATTGAACGGTACGCAAGGTATTCAGTGAATTGACAAAAGTCCCGGTTTGTTATAAAGCCTTGTCTTCATCGCTAGTGTATGCCATTCTTATTAAAAAACTAAGTAATCGTTTACCAAAACACATCCTTATGGTTAAAGAAAAAAGATGATGAAAACTTTTCTTACTATTGTTGCTATCGTAATTTTTTTAAGCCCATCTGCCAGCGCTGGGGATATCAATACGGCCCAAGATTTTTTACAAAGCAATCTCAATGCTGTGTTTGCGGTATTAGAGAAGAAAGATCTTGAAATCCAGGAAAAGCAGAAAGAGATCGAAGCAATCGTTACCCCTATGTTTGATTTCCGCCTCATGGCCAAGTTGTCGTTGGGGAAAAAACACTGGACAGGCCTAACCCCGGAAAATAAAGATCGCTTTACAAACCTTTTTGTGAAACGCTTGCGTCAATCATACCTGGATAGGATTTCTGCCTATACTGATGAAAAGATCATTTATGGATCAGCCGTTGAGGTCAACAACAAGGTCCACATCCCCACCGATCTGGTTTCAGAAGGCAAGAAAATTTCCATGTTATACAAGCTTTATCCATCAAGTAATAGCTGGAAGATTTATGATATCGAGATTCAAGGCGTCAGTATTATCCGCAGTTACCGATCTCAATTTAAAGAGATTTTGCAGAAAGACACTTTTGACGACCTTTTAAAGAAAATGGAAGAACCGGTTAACAACTAAAAGCGCAGTCTTTTGATCCAAGCAATCATATGATAAAACTTCATTCCTTTATTATCAGTTTCTATGATCGGGTCGTCCTCGAGTATCCGAGAATCGTCATTTTCGGCATACTCGTACTAATTTCCTTCCTGAGCTATAAGGCAGCGGACTTCAAACTCGATGCCTCGACCGAAACGCTGATTATCGAGACCGATAAAGACTTGAGATACTCGCGAATGATAAAGTCGCGATATGGTGGATATGATTATTTATTGATAACATATAGCCCTCAAGCCGATTTGTTTTCAGAGGAGTCCTTGAAAAAGCTGACTCAATTGCGCGATGACTTAAAGCAGACGAAACGGGTCACGTCGGTAGTCTCCATCCTGGATGCTCCCCTGCTTGAAAGTCCTCCTGTTCCGGTCAAGGAAATCACCACCAGCATCCAAACCCTTGAATCGCCAAACGTAGATCGCAAACTGGCGAGAATTGAGTTCAAAGAAAGCCCCCTGTACCAAAATCTGCTTGTCAGTCCTGACCTGAAGACCACCGGCCTTCAGGTTAATTTCCCTATTGACGAAGTCTACCAGGACTTATTGGCCCGTCGCGACCATTTACGAGAAAAAGCATCCAAGGGCACTCTAACAAACGCAGAAATTATTGAATTCAAAGAGCTCAAAAAGCAAATTCAAAGGCGCCGTGAAATACAGAGGCAAATCCGAAATGAGGATATCGCCGCCATCCGGGCCATTATGGACAAGTACCGCCAAGATGCCCAACTTTTCCTGGGCGGAATCAGTGTTATAACCGACGATTTAATTCGCTTTGTTAGACAGGACTTGAAAATATTCGGCATCGGAATCGCATTGTTTCTGATCATTACCTTAAGCATTATTTTTGGCAAAATTCGCTGGGTGGTATTACCAATGCTCTGCTGCGTTTTTTCCGCCATTGCCATGATGGGGCTTCTGGGAATGTTTGGCTGGAAGGTCACCGTTATATCTTCCAATTTTATATCGTTGCAACTGATCATTACGATGGCGATTACGATCCATCTGATCGTGCGCTACAAGGATCTTGCGAAGCAGAATCCTGAAGCTGACCAGCGTCAACTTATCCTTGATACGGTGGGCTTAATGCTGACGCCATGTCTGTATGCCGCCCTGACGACCATCGCCGGATTTGGCTCACTGTTGTTGTGCGATATCCTGCCCGTCAGAACCTTTGGCTGGATGATGAGTGCCGGTATCGCGGTTTCGCTAATCGTGACATTTCTACTCTTTCCGGCCGGACTGATGTTGCTAAATAAAGAAGCGCCGCAGACCATAGGCGAAAAGCGTTTCTCCTTTACATCTGCTCTGGCCAGGTTTACGGAAAAACACGGCACTCTGATACTCTGTGTGAGTTGCCTCATCCTAATTATGAATGGCGTTGGTATTACCAGACTCGTTGTTGAAAACAGCTTTATAAACTACTTTAAAGATGACACCGAAATTTATCAGGGCCTGAAAGTTATTGACGAAAGGCTGGGTGGCACCACCCCCCTGGATGTGATTGTAGAGCTTGAGGTGCCGCAGACAAAGACGGCAGAGCCGGCGGCGCAAACTAAGGGGCAGGAAGGCGAAGGATTTGATGAGTTTGATGAATTTGAAGAATATGAAGAAGCCAATGGTGAAAAATATTGGTTTACCGCTGACCGGATGGCGTTGGCGATGAAGATTCATGATTATCTTGACAGCCTTCCTGAAACCGGCAAGGTGCTGTCGCTGGCAACGATGCTGAAGATTGCGACAAAGTTAAATAAAGGTCAGCCGTTAGATAATTTTCAACTGGCCCTGGTCTACAGCAAACTGCCTGAAAAATTTAAGCGCATCATATTAAAGCCTTATGTGTCTCCGCAACATCATCAGCTGCGTTACTCCATCCGGGTCAAGGACTCCGAAAAATCCTTGAGACGCGATGCCTTCTTGAAAAAGATTCGGCGTGACTTGGTTAATGAATTGGGGATAAAAGAAGACAAGCTCCATTTAACCGGCCTGCTGGTTCTTTACAACAATATGCTGCAGAGTTTGTTTGAGTCCCAGATTCTTACGCTTGGAATGGTCGTGCTGGTGCTTTTGGGCATGTTTCTGATTCTGTTCCGTTCCGTTAAACTGGCCCTGATTGCCATCATACCCAATTTGCTGGCAATTTCAGTGGTGCTCGGGGTGATGGGGTGGCTTAATATTCCCCTGGATATGATGACCATTACGATTGCCGCTATTAGCATCGGAATCGCAGTCGATAACACCATTCACTATATTTACCGCTTCAGATATGAGTTCCAGTACGAACATCGCTATATCAAAACGGTTCATCAATGCCACGGCAGTATTGGTCGTGCCCTGTACTATACATCCCTGACCATTATCAGCGGTTTTTTGATCCTGACCCTTTCCAATTTTATTCCCAGCATTTATTTCGGCTTGCTGACGGCGTTGGCCATGTCGATAGCCTTACTGGCCGCCCTGACGCTACTGCCGCAACTCATTATCATCTTTAAACCGTTTGGATCTGAATCTTGAATGAAAAATAATGAGACCCTTTAGCGACCTAAATTAGAGAATAATTGATATGGCCGCTCTAAGTAATCAGGATATTTTAGAAATTTAAAAACTGTTTGAAGATCAGTTGAACTGATTATTCCGTGGAGTGATGGAGTGGTGGAGTAATGATAAAGTTTGTCCTGAGGTCATAAAAGAATATTTCTTTCCCCACGCTTTGTGTCTCGAAAGAATTGGGCGGTAAAAAATAGGAGCCATCATGGGCTATTTAATCGAAGATGATCCGAAGGTGGCCCGGCTTATCCGTGATGAAGAATCCAGAGTTGAAAACACGCTGGATCTGATTGCAGCTGAAAATCATGCGCCGCGGTCTGTTCTGGAGGCTGAGGGTTCGATATTTAGCCTTAAAGCGGCCGAAGGATTTCCGGGTAATCGTTTTCACGCCGGTTGCCGGCATGCCGATGCGCTGGAAAGCCTGGCCATCTCCAGAGCCAAACAACTCTTCGGTGCTGATCATGCCAATGTTCAGCCGCACAGTGGCGTTTCAGCCAACCTGGCAGTTTATTTTTCCGTGCTGAATGTGGGAGATCGCATAGTATCGATGAAATTATCTCACGGGGGACACCTGTCCCATGGCGATGCTGCCTCGATGACCAGCCGCTGTTTTGACTTTCAGCATTACGGGCTCAACCTTGAAACCGAACAACTCGATTATGATGAAATCGAACATCTGGCTCACCGTTTCAGGCCCCGCATGATCGTTGCCGGCGCCAGCTCATATCCCCGTTTGATCGATTATGATAAAATAGCAAAAATTGCCCGATCGGTATCGGCCATTTTGCTGGTCGATATGGCCCACATTGCCGGTCTGGTGGCCGCTAAAGTCATTCCCAGCCCGGTGCCCCATGCCGATTTTGTGACCTTTACGACTTACAAAACTTTACGCGCCGGTCGTGGTGGTGTTATTTTATGCAAGCAAAAGCACATCGACCGGATTAATCGGGCCATATTCCCCGGAGGTCAGGGAACCCCTTCGCTCAACTTAATTGCAGCCAAAGCGGTCTGTTTCCAACTGGCGCAGGCAGATGATTTTATTGAGCTTCAAAGGAAAACATTAAAAAATGCAGGCTGCTTTGCCGCTGAATTCAAGCGTCTGGGGTATCGAATGGTTTCCGGTGGAACCGAAAATCATCTGGTACTCATCGATTTGCGATCCAAGGGCTTGACCGGGGCACTTGCAGAAACAACGCTGGAGTCGGTGGGAATCATCGTGAACCGCAATGTGATTCCTGCCGATCCGGAAAAGCCGGAGATCAGCAGCGGTATTCGAATCGGCAGTCCGGCGATTACGTCCAGAGGCATGCAGGAACCCGAGGTGCGACAGATTGCTCGCCTGATGGACACCGCCATGTCCAATACTGAAAACTCACAGATCCTGGCTCAGGTGGCTCAGGAGGTTCAGGACCTGTGTAAACAATTTCCGATTCAATATTAACTTACCGTGCATTGATTTAGATCGGTTGATCATATATAAATCCTTGTGTTTTTTTCCATTGTTCCATATATAGCAACATTCCCATAATCTAATCCGCAATAAAAATTGCATCTTGGCCAATTGGAAGTTATAAATATTTTCAATACCTTGCAAATACTTTAAACGGTTTATTAGCCTTCTATAATGTTCGCTAGTCCCGCCTTGCGGCGGGACTTCGCACCTGATTTCATATATTAAGGTGCTCAGCAAGCGCAAGAATAGGCGCATCGCATCGGCTAAACGAATCGCCTTGACGAACCCTTTAATGTTTTTAAAAACAGATGTGAGATCCCGCATTTTGCGGGGAAACACAGCTATCGGGCATTATAGGGAGCTATCAAACCGTTTTGGGAGGATTGTATGGATAACAAGAGCCTCAAAAAAGCCTTTGCCACACTTTCAACCCCTTTAGTAACCGATGCCTGCATGCGGTTGGGCGTTTTCATGCGTGTGGCGCCCATTGGCATTAAACCACTGGTGCCAGGCTGGCGCATGGCCGGGCGTGTTCTGCCGGCCAGACACTCCGGGAGCGTGGATATTTTTCTGGAAGTCATGCGCAATGCGAATGCCGGTGATATCCTGACGATCGACAATGCTGCCCGAAAGCATGAAGGTTGTATCGGGGATTTGACCGTTCTGGAGGCGCAAGCAGTGGACCTGGGGGGCATTGCGGTTTGGGGTTTTCACCGTGATACGCCGCAGCTGATTCAGATCGGCTTTCCCGTCTTTAGTTATGGTGCTTTTCCGGTGGGGCCCAAGCGCGCCTACCCGCGCGGCTCGGATGCTCTGACGACCGCCCGGTTCGGAGATTTTAAGGTAACCGCCGATGATGTTGTTTTCGGCGATGATGATGGGGTGGTTTTCGCATTGCAGAAGGATCTGGAAAACATCATTTCAGTGGCCCGCACAATTGCG
>JASFEV010000054.1:0-19698 GCA_050124655.1 Desulfobacterales bacterium | reverse complement strand
AGGCATTGCTGAAGCGGTAGGCAAAAAATTAGCCGATCTTGCCAAACACCACCAGGTGATTTGTATTACCCACCTGCCGCAAATAGCAAAATTCGGCAAGCAGCATTTTCGAATCTCGAAAAAGGTCTCTTCGGGCAGAACCCAAACAACCATTCAGCTGCTAAACGATGAGGACCGCTATAAAGAAATTGCCAGAATGTTAGGCGGTGAAAAAATCACCCAGATGACTTTGGCTCACGCTCGAGAGCTACTGGAGCAATAATCAAACCAACGTTACCATTTACTAAAAATCGTTTTAAAACGCCTTTGGCGTCTATTTGCGGACTTCTGCCCTAAGGCGCTTAGCGAAAAGGAAAAAAGCGAAATCCCCCTTGACCCGCCGCCCGTCATTTTTTATGATGGTACTGAAGAGACTTTTTTTGCCTTTTGCCACATCCATGCCAAAAATTGCAATGAGCCCATTTCTGCAATAAAGAGGTGGGTTTTTGTATTGGTGCGGAAGGTTTTTATTTCGGTAAGAGGACAGGAGTTCAAATCGTGCACAAACACCCTAAACGGCAATTAGTGGTATGTCTAATAATCATCTGCACCAGCTGGATCTGGCCTGCAATCGGCAGTGCCCAGGCTGCTTTAGATCAAGCATCTAAGGATCAAATTATCAACGCTGTATTGAACAAAGAAATCGGCGTGATGCCCCAGCTGAATAAACTCAATTTCGGATTCGGACGCCACAAGGGCCTTGAATACTTCTATGAAAAAACCATGAGCAAGGTATTTTTCCAGGATACAAAACTAAATGCCAAGATTATCGACGTTACCATTGAAGCGTCTGAGATAGCGCTCGAGATATTCCATCCTGTCCTGGGACCCGGCACCATTCGATTTGAATTTAGCAAAAAATTTCTCAAACAAACAACGCCCCAAGATATCCAAACCATTTTACTTGAAACCCTGGGAGACGAAAACCATCAACATGTGGTCTTAGATCCTGCCAATAAAACCTACCACCTCTGGTCTTGTAATCATTTTGATAACCCCGCCCTTATGACCCGCATGAAACGCGAAGACGCCGAACAACAGGGTTATCAACCCAGCGGTTTTTGCTTTCGAAAAGTCGTTTATCTGCCGGATCTGGCATTGGAAAAGGCCATCGAAGCAGAATGGTCGATGCGCCTGCGCCATTACGAACCCATTGAAAACGACTCTGAAAAACAGATGCAACTGTCAGAAATTGGGGAAACCGTGCTTAAAAACTGGCCGTTTGAGCTGCTGGGCTATGATTATGCCTTTTACTTAACCCGCAGCGACGAACTAAATGCATACGCCATTCCCACCGGAAAAATAATCATCACCACCGCCCTTTTTAACTCGCTGGATAACAACGACGAACTGGAAGCGCTTCTGGCGTATGCCATTGCCCATATCGAGCAAAGGCATAGCTTAAAGCGATACTTCGATTGTATCGAAGATGAAGAATACTCAGATGCGATGAAAAAAATAGCGACGCTGGCCGGAGCGCTGGCCGGTCCTGCGGGCGGCGGGATTTCAAGCGCGTTAAATATGGCGCTTCCAGGGGAATCTTGCAGCCCGCAGTCTTTAATCGGTTACCAACATGATTATGTCCATCAAGCCGATGCCATGGTAGCGCTATATTTTGATATTCATAAAAACAACCGACAAGGGCTTGCAACCTTGATAAAAAAGCTGCAATTTAACCAACTGGCCACAAATCTGCACCCGGACCTGCGCTTTAATCTTAAAAAAAATCAGAACGCATCGCGTCTCAGACGCGTTAACAAAACCCAGTTCAGATATTTTAATGATGGCGGACATTTTGTATTAAACCGCAACAATAAGCCACCGGTGCAGCTGAAATTGAAGTATCAACAAATTTTTGAAGATGAAAATAAGGTGTTTATCTATGTTGATGAAAAGGCGCTATTGCAGCTAAATAAGGTCAAGGATGGCAAAGTAATTATGTGGCTTTCGATCGCGGACAAAACCGGTACCCACAGATTCGAGCATCAAGAAGATTTATTAACAGAAGATATGTGGGGCGCCCATTTGGCCTTTAGCGCCCCAAGCGACAAAAAGAAAGAATTTTTTGAGGATACCGGAAAAATCGTCTTAACGGTCGCTCCGGCCGAAGGGCCCAGCGACCGTCGCAACAGTGAACCTATAAGGAGTCACACCTTTGTTCCCGGAAAGGTCGAGTGGTGAATATTCTGAATACCATAAACAGATAAAGCGGTAAAGTTTGTTCGATAATAGCCGATAAAATCAATTAACAGTGTGTTAACGCACTGTCACCCAATGCTCTGAGGGTGATTCGTCGTGAATCACCCTCGTCCATTGGGAATCGGTTTTACTAGCAATTGTTTTACTCGCCTTGATTCATCCGATCAAAATGTTTCACGTTCACCCCTGTTAAGTTAATCCCCATTTGACGTCCCAACATCTTTCATGATCTTGGGAAAAGTGTTGCCCATTTATTATGGAAAATATGCCACAATTCAAATGTCTTATTGATGTCAGGGCTTAGGGGAGTAACTGCATTTATTGATTTCTATTCGATTCATAAAAAACCCGTCAATTGGCACAATTTATGCTACTGAAAATGATTGATTTCCCTGAGGATAATTCCGACTGGAGAATTTGGCATATGCAACATAGTCTGATTTCCTTGCTTTTGGCTGTCATTAGTGCCCTTTTAATTTTCGTGGCATTTGCCATCTACATTGGAGTATAGCACGCTTTCAAAAAGGATCCAGATGCCTTCCGAAAAATTTTTCTTAATGAGGTCAATGTAGATAGATCCGGCGGTACGGCAATCACGGAGATGGCAAGGAGGATATTGATGTCTTCTATGAAAAACCCCAGGATCAGCACCAGCGGAGGGTATCAGATGGGACCGAATCCGGAAAATCGAGAGACACCCCGCTTTGAACATGAAGCAACGGTCCTGATTGAGGATTATCCGGCCGGCCGGTACTATGAAGGTCGGATGTACAACTACAGCCGAAGCGGAATGTATTTTGAATCAGACTTTGCCCCCCCGGTCGGGACGGATATTTTTATTGGAATTGAATACTCACCTTATTCTTCGGGCCATGATGTTTACCGCGCCCAAGTCATTTGGTACAAAGAATTGCCCGAAGGTGCCTCTTACTATTATTACGGCGTTGGCGTAAAATACCTTTAGCACCGAATTGAGCAAAAACCGCCCAATTCGGTGTTATGGGTTATTGGTTCATTGTTATTAGAATTTGACGGCAGCCCATCATCCCAACTAAACTATTAACGGATAACAAATAACGGATAACTAAAACCCCAATTGATTTAAAATCAATTGGGGTTTTGCCTATCTGCGGATGGATTGGGCCAGATCATTTATTCGTTCTCTGAATGAGATCAGGTAGCGGGCCACCTTGCCGCGATGGTCGGCGGTAACCGAGTCATGTTCTCCCCTTAGAACAATCAGCGGATCAAAGGTGCAAATCTGCTCCATATCCCGAAAAGCGATGCGAACATTTTCTTCACCACCCTTTTGCTTTATCTCCGGATAAAGCGTAACGAAAGTTCGAACAAAATCCCGCAGCACCAAAATAACCCCCTGGGTATAGTAGATGCGGTCATCCAGTTGGGTGTACGGTACTTCATCGTTGGGTTGCACCAAAAGCCCAAGGGGCTGGTCAAGAAACTGATTGCCGATAATAAAGGTCAGCATATTGTACATATCATCCGAGCGCATATTATAGACGGCGTCACCGGCAGCCAAATCGTCTTCATACTCGCGCACTAAAGCAAGGCCTTCGCGGTATTCGCTTTCGGTAGATGGAAACCACCAGCTGTTTTCGCTGAAGGCAAAATGCTTTTCCCGCGCTGCTTTAAGCGACGCATTTTCGGCATCGACTTTGCCGTATTTGGCCAAATTCGTGGCATAAAAGTTGATCAGCATTCGGGTGGCAAAAATAACGCCCCGCTGCCGATTGGCACGGTTATCCAGCCAGCGGGTAGGAGATACAATTAAATCATTGACGGACCAGCCAAAAGAGGATGCCATCTCCTCTTCCAGCCGGTTGGTAACTGCGGAACTGAGTGCAATACCCTTTTTGGTTTCGCCGGAATCCGGCTTGGTTTGATCGAGAACCTGGTGAATTTTTGATATGTGCCACGGGAACCGCGTCGCATCGATAGCGGTATAGCCTTTATACACACCCCAATAGATTCCAATCGTCAGTGGCCAGATCAAAATAAAGGCCAGCAATATGATGATGGTCCACTTACCGAAGACCGTCAGTTTGGGCAGCCATTTCTTTTGCATTATGCCGACTCTTTCTCAATGGTAACGTGTTAATGATGTGATCACTTAAACAAACTGCAATAACCTAAGCGGTCGGCGGCAGGGTGTCAATATATTCCGCCGGTCGGTGTTCGAATGATACATAAAGTCTTGCGACTAATTGATTTCAGTTGGCTCTTGACACGAAATACGAAAGTGCTACTCTTTGTCAAGTGAAGGGTTCGAAAATCGCTATTTAACGGAGTTAACCAGAGCTGAAATATTACGCTGGCACTTGAGGACAATCGATGATGGTATCATATTTTGCACAAAGAAGAAACTCAGAAGCTTTAGAAAGCCTAAAGCGATTATGGCTTTTTGCAATCATCAGCCTGGCTCTTATCGGATTGCTTTGTTCTTGTGCTACCTCCGGCGCCAGTTATGGCAAGTTGCAGTCCAGCCATGATATCACCAAATTGTTTGATAATGCTCAAGTGCTGCCGGACCATATATATTATTATAGCGGGTTGGAAGGTGTGCCGGATGCCATTATCGGAATTCATCCAAATTACTCACTGCGTGCAAAGTTTTGGAAACAAATCGATTTTTCCCATTTGACTTTACAAAAATGGACCGACCGTATGACTTACGTGCACCAGGTGAGGCCACGCGGGGCGTGGATAATAGGCCCCAATGGTGATCGACTCGGCATCTGGTTTTCAGCGCATAAACAAACCGCTGTCCGACTCGACAGTGAAAATCGTCTAGTGGTTGCCCCACCGCCACCACCGGAATTAAGGGGTGTCCCCTAACAAACGTCTGCTCTTATTTTTATTTTATCGTTGCGCAGCCACCAAGCACACAGCTTGGCTGATAACGGCTGCTGTCGATCAAAAACAAACTGGAGAAGCGTATGTTTCAAAAAGGATTTAATCATCAGGTGAGACGCTTCAACCTCAAAAAACTGTATTTACTAGTCAGCCTTGCGTACATGCTCATTAGCACCGGATGTATTGCCGTCGTTGTTGGTGCCGGAGCCGGAGCCGGCACCTTTGCTTATGTGGACGGCCAATTGAGTCGCACGTATCAAGCTTCATATGAGAAGACGTTCGCAGTGGTCCAAGGCATTTTAAGGGATCTGGAACAACCTATCCTTGAAGAGACGACCGACGGCACCCAAACTACCCTCAGATCCGAGCGCAGTGATGGAACGCCGATAACCATACGGGTCCGCATAATCGATCCCGAATGGACTGAAGTTTCAGTCCGAACGGGTCACATCGGGGTCTGGAAAAGGCAAATCTCTGAACAGTTTCATGAATTTATTGCCGAACGGATCAAATAAGGCCTAATCAAGCGTAAACGCTCGATTAGGCCTTATGGGCAAAAGGCAATTCGGCATTGAGCGCATCAATCTGTTCCTGTTCCAACTGGTTGATTTTTTCAATATGGGTATTCATGACATACTCGAGGCGTTCATCAAAAAAACGGTGAAGGCTGTAGTTGCCGACAGCTGTAAAGCCGCGTCGTATTTTGTGATACCCCCCCATTCCCGGATCAAACCAGTTGATGCCGTTGGCAATCCCCCATTCAATCGGGCTGTAATAGCAGGCATTAAAATGCAGATGATTAATGTCATTGGAACAGCCCCAATACCTTCCGAACAGTCGATCCTGCTTGTAGACCAGAAGCGATAAACCAACAGGTAAATCAGGATTCGTCTTTTTAAAAGCAGCCACCAACAATAGCCGGTGGCAATAGCCGTCCGCAAGCCCCTCAAAGAAAGGCTGTTTGAGATATTTGCACCCCCAGGGACCAAATTTATCGTTGGTGCGTTCGTAAAACGGATACATCGCCGATATTAACGCCGACGGAATTTTCTCGCCCGTAACGGTTTCCAGATAAAGGCCCTGGTTTTCAATTGAGCGTCGCTCCCGCTTTATATTGTGCCGCTGGTTTGAATTGAATACCGCCAGATAATCATCAAAAGTGCGATAACCTGCATTACGCCAGGAAAAGCTTTGGTGCAGCCAGCTAATGAATCCGTGACGGATCATCAATTTTCGCCACTGCGGATCGACGAAAAGAAAACTGCATCCCGCAATTCCAAATTGGCTGCAGAATTGCTCAATTTCAAAAATCATCTGACGGGTGAGTCGATCCTCATCCTCATCAGGAGCTATTAAGAATCGGTATCCAATCATTGGTGTAAAGGGGCTCATGCCCACCAGCTTGGGGTAATACGCAATCTTCAGCTTTTGGGCCACATCCGCCCAGACATGATCAAACACAAACTCACCGGCACTGTGTGTCTTGATATACAAGGGTGCTGCCGCGACCAATCGGTCATCGGACCAGATCGTTAAATGATGGGGCAACCATCCGGTTTCAGCGGTGGTGCTTTTTGAAATTTCCAGTTGCCGGAGCCAAACCCATTCTAAAAATGGGGTGGCTAAAGGCTCTGCCAACGCATCCCATTGGCTCTGATCAACTTCAGAGATGCTTTTAAGCCAGACGGCGGTATATGTTTTTGATTGCTCTTGCGTCATTGTGCCATTACCGCTTACATTCAAAATCGTCTTCAAGTGACCGGTGTAAATTCTTTCAAAAAGGTAAGATCACACACCAACGCTGTCACCTTTTTTCTGGCCGTCTCAATTACTTTGTGCCGGATGACATTCGAAATGGTTCCTATGGGTTCGGCCGTTGTAGACTCGGCCCAATTCTATCAGGACTGTAATGCCCCGGTACCTTGACAACCGGAATAAGAAGAGCATATTATAGCGGTATTGGAAAGCAGGACTCAGACTTTAGATTAAAAAAGAGTATGCGTAATTCGCTTTTTTCAATTTGGATTAAGACAAATTGCCGCATCGCATTGCATCATTAAACAGGTGATAAAAGGGAATCTAGATGCCATTATATGAATTTAGATGTTTTAAATGTAATGATTGTTTTGAATTATTGGTTATGAAGCAAGAGGATGAGGTGGAGCTCAAATGCCCTCACTGTGGATCCGAAGAATTCGAAAAAATCATGAGTGCTTCCTGTCATAGCATGGGAAGCAGCTCGGGTAAAAGTGAAGGCGCAAGCGCGAAGACGCGCAACTGCCCCAGCGGCAGTTGCACCACCTATGAAATACCGGGGCATGAATCTTGATGTCAAAAACCTTCCCTGAACACCCGGCTAATCGATCCCTGCCGCATAATGAACCAACTCATCGGGTCTATCTATCTGCTAACTTTCGTCATCATCGCTAAAGCCTGGATGTCTGAATCCACAAGAACCCACATTGTGTGATTCATGTGTCCATTTGGGAAATTGAGATGAAACAACTTCATATTCAAGAAAAAAAACAGTTTAAAAAGCTTTTCAAGCAAGAACAAATCGATCATTTCGAAGATCGTTTTAAGGTCCTGGAAGTGTTCTTACAGACCGAAAAGCATGTGACCGTCGATGACATGCTTGCGCTTTTGGACCGCAACGGCTGGCGCCTTGATCCTGAATTTGTTCAGGAAACCATGAAATTAATGTGCCGTTTCGGATTTGCCCAAAAAAGCCGATTTGATAACGGCGATCTGCGTTATGAGCATCGCCATCTGGGTCAGCATCACGATCATATGGTCTGCACCAAGTGCAAACAGATTTTTGAATTCGAAGATAAACGTCTGGAAGAGCTACAGCTTAAAATTGCAGCGACGCAGGGATTTCACATGCTGCAGCACAAAATGGAAATTTATGGGATCTGCGCCACCTGTCTTAAAGATCGTATCCAAATGATGCCCCTGGATATGGCAAGACCGGGAGAACGGCTGGTCCTCAAAGACTTTGAAGGGGGGGCCGGTGCCCGCATACGTTTGCTGTCAATGGGATTGCGGCTTGGAGATGAAATTGAAGTCATTTCAAACAATAATCGGGGGCAAATGGCGATTGCAGCCGATTTCAAGCGCTATGTACTCGGAAAGGGGCTGGCTCAGAAAATACGCGTTGAGCCGATAAAATCGGCTGAAAAAACTCGCTAAAACGCTGAACACGCAGAGTTGAGCATTATTAAAACCACAAAGACACTTGGAAAAGATACACGCTTGCCATATGGAATCATTTGAGCCCGCATATATCCAAACTTTTGAAAAAGGGGAGTTGCGCAAAAAAATAAAAAAGGCCCGTCAGCTATTAAGCCCCTGCTCCCTATGCCCGCGGAAATGTCGCGTTGACCGGCTAGGCGGTGAAACCGGCATATGCAAGACCGCGGCGCACGCCTGGATCTCCAGCTACAATTCCCATTTCGGTGAAGAGTCGCCCCTGGTGGGCTCCCATGGCTCCGGCACAATATTCTTCACGCACTGTAACTTGATGTGTTTATTTTGTCAGAATTTTGATATCAGCCATCAAGGCCAGGGGCAGGAAGTTAGCGATGAGGAATTGGCAGCCATCATGCTCGTTTTACAGCAACAGGGGTGCCACAATATCAATTTTGTGACACCATCACATGTGGTTCCGCAAATTCTGGCTGCGCTTGAAATCGCCATTCCACAGGGGCTTAACGTGCCGCTGGTTTACAATTCGGGCGGTTATGATCGACCCGCAACGCTCAAGCTGTTAGAGGGCGTATTTGATATTTATATGCCGGATTTCAAGTTCTGGGGTCGAGAAATCGCCGAAAACGCCTGTCAGGCGAGCGATTATGCCGATGTTGCCTGCAGAGCTCTTAAGGAAATGCATCGGCAAGTCGGCGATCTGGTAGCAAATGATGCCGGTGTTGCCCAACAGGGGCTGATCATACGGCATCTGGTCCTGCCCGGAGGTGTGGCGGGCACGCGCAATATCATGCGCTTCATTGCCAAAGAAATTTCGGCTCGCAGCTACGTGAACATCATGGCCCAGTATCGCCCTTGCGGGCGCGCCGCCGAGATAAAGGGATTGAATACCTTTCTTTCGCCAGCGGATTACCATAAAGCTTTGCAGGAAGCAACTGAAGAGGGTATCACCCGTCTTGATCAGCCTCGGCGCCATCTATTTTAAGAAAATAGGTGAACACCCTGCTAATTCGAAATACGACTCAATAAGCTTTATTTGGCGAGGCTTGAATATTTGTCTGGCTGACAAAATTATGAAATAATGGATAATATGCAAAGAATTTTTGCCGTTGGTGACATTCATGGCTGCTATGAGAAACTGTTTGCCCTGATGGACAAGCTCCCAGTAGATATGGCGCGAGACCAATTGTTATTTATTGGAGATTACATCGATCGGGGACCCAGCTCCATCGAAGTGTTAGACTATCTGATCGATTTAAAAAAGCGCTCACCGGGCATCATCTTTTTAAAGGGTAATCACGAAGATATGCTGCAAAAATATCTAAATGGCAGCGATCGATTCACCTATCTGTTAAACAGCGGCCAGCAGACCCTGGACGCCTATTTGAACAACAAAGACAGGTCGGATAATTACCCGGTGCCATCTGCGCATCTTGATTTTCTGAACACGCTGCAAATGTATTATCAAACCGAAGACTATATCTTCGTGCATGCCGGTCTTCGGGAAAAAGTGCCCTTGGAATCACAACAAGAAGTCGATATGCTTTGGATCCGCGATGAGTTCATTTACTCTGACTATGATTTCGGCCGACGCGTCGTATTCGGACATACTCCCTTCAAAGAACCGCTGGTGCAGCCCAATAAAATCGGTATCGATACCGGAGCCGTTTATGGTAACCAGCTGACGTGTGTCCAGCTTCCGGAAATGATTTTTTTTTCAGCATAGGCGTTCAAATCAAAACCGGCTGATGCCTGACA
The DNA here is from genome assembly GCA_050124655.1 of Desulfobacterales bacterium. Taxonomy (GTDB): domain Bacteria; phylum Desulfobacterota; class Desulfobacteria; order Desulfobacterales; family JAHEIW01; genus JAHEIW01. The sequence goes on along the minus strand of JASFEV010000054.1, from coordinate 9,621 downwards.
ACATGCACTTGAATTGGCTTTTCCGTCACAATTTTGCCCATGGGCAAAATATAAAGATTTAGGCCGATTCAATTTGCACAAAGACCACCTGAAATGTGTTTTTGAGGGGTTTAACGAGGAGACAAACAGATGCCCGTAACCGTGCGATCCATCATTATTTTATTACTGATACTTGGATTTTATGCTACGGCTTTTGCAGAGCGCCTGGCGGTTTCCGCCCCGGTCGCCAATATTCGATCCGGCCCAGGAACAGGTCACCAAGTGATGTGGAAAGTGGAACAATATTTTCCATTACGCATAGTTAACAAATCCGGTGATTGGTACCAATTTGAAGATTTTGAGGGTGACAGGGGCTGGATACATAAATCGCTGGTTAGCAAGATTCCGGCAGTGATCACTAAAAACGACACCTGCAATATTCGATCAGGACCCGGTACCAGTCATGGCATCCTTTTCACTGTCGAAAAGGGAATCCCCTTCAAAGTCCTCAAACGCGAAGGCAGCTGGATTCACATCGAGCATTCAGATGGGGATCAAGGCTGGATCCATAAAGCGCTGGTCTGGTAAAGAGGTAGATCAACAAACGTGCAATCATCTGGCAGAATCGAAAAAGAAAAAAAAGTCATTGTCGGTGTGGGTTCCGCCCTGGTTGATATCCTTTCCCATGAAGAAGAGGATTTCTTGAACAAAACCGGCGCGGTAAAAGGCGGCATGAGGTATGTCAGCAAGGAATTTATCGAAAAAACCCTTGCGCTTTCATCAAAGCCGCCCAGTTTGGTTCCGGGAGGATCAGCCTGCAACACGATTGTCGGGGTTAGCAAACTTGGCGGAAAAGCCCGGTTTGTTGGCAAATGCGGCAAGGGCGAGATGGGCCAATTTTTCGAAAACGATCTAAGGCGTCAAAATGTAGAACCCTCGCTTTTGCGTTCAGACTCGCCCACGGGCCGGGTTCTTTCCATCATCACGCCTGATGCACAACGCTCCATGTTCACTTACCTGGGTGCATCGGCAGAGACAAAGCCGCAAGATATTTCAATAAATTTTTTTTCAGATGCAGCCATTGTTCATATCGAGGGTTACCTGCTATTTAATCCGGAGTTAATGATCAAAATTCTTGAAACAGCTCAACAGGCCGGTGCACGGATATCGCTCGATCTGGCTAGCTTTAATGTGGTCGAAGAATCCCATGAACTCGTTGGGCATGTAGTTGACACTTTCGTTGATATCCTTATCGCCAACGAGGATGAGGCCCGCGCCTACACCGGGCACAAAGATGAGACTCGCGCTATCGGCGCCCTGTCTGAAAAAGCGGAGATTGCGGTTCTGAAGGTCGGAGAGCGAGGAAGCTTTATCGCTTGCGGGAATCAAATCGTGCCGATCCGACCAAAAACCGGCGCCCCTGTGATTGATACGACCGGCGCCGGAGATCTATGGGCCGCGGGCTTTTTATATGGGCTGGTCAATGGGTACGAACTGGAACTATGCGGCGAACTGGGTTCGGCCTGCGGTTATGAGGTGTGTCAGGTCGTCGGCGCCAATGTACCCGAATCAGGCTGGGAAAGAATCCGGCAGCTCCTAAATTGAACTGTCGGATCGTTTTCTCGATTCGCTCGCTGCGGTCTCATTACCATAATACGCTTGAATATAATAAGCGGCATGCTATACTAATTTCCTTAAAAAATATGGAACCAAGGTCCCAAGCTATTCAGTGGCCCTTATGATTTTCGCGTTTTTCGTTAAAGCGAAAACCGGCAAAACGGGCACAACTGACAACGGGCATAACCTAAACAGGGAGGTTCAATGGCTGCGAAGTACAAAACCCGCAAAGAATTATTAAAAAAGCCGGATGAATTCATAACGCTCACTGGCAAGGCAATAGCCTTTACCAGAGACTACCAAAATCAAATATTTTATGCCCTCTGCGGGATCGTGATCGTTGTTTTAATTTTTTTGGGATACCGCTTTTTTGCACAACGCGCCGAGATAAAGGCATTTTCGATGCTACAACAAACCCAATCTGAATACCAGGCAATGAAGGCGGCATCCTCAGCACCAGAGGCATACAGCAAAGTTGCGGAAGCATTTCAGAAGATCATCAAAAAATACGGTGGTAATGCTGGCGGTAAATTGGCCCGCGTCATTTTTGCCAATATCAGCTACGATGCTGGCCGATATGATAAAGCCATTGAGCTTTACAAACAATCGCTCGAGGATTTTAAAGACGATAAAGCCGTCTACAATCTCATTCTCAGTAGCCTGGGGTATGCCTATGAGCAGATGGATGATACCCAAAACGCGGTCGTGTACTTTGAACGTGCCGCTACGGCGGAAGATTCACTCGTCCGTGAGGAAGCGCTGTTTAACCTGGGATGGGTCTATCAAAAATTAGGCGAGGCCGCTAAAAGCGAGCAAACGCTGCAAACGATTGTGGATGACTACCCAAACTCAATCTATTTTGATATGGTTCAAGAAGAATTGAGCGCACGCAGGCGTGAATCTTCCTCCTGATGGTTGATTGAAGAAAGCAACGACTCAAGCCTACGACTGAGAGGCGTGAAAGCATCATTTCAATGCTTTACGCCGACTTCCAGATTATACTTCTTTATTTTCTGATTCAGACCGCTCTTTCCAATTCCCAGCAATTCGGCCGCGTGGGATTGAACGTTGTTGCTCATTTTGAGCGCACGCTCAATCATTGTGCGTTCGATCATGGCCAGCGTATCGTAGAGTTTGGCATTTGCCGGGATGCCTTCAAGGTGCAAGGTGTTGTAAACATTGTCCTTAAAACCCTTGGGAAGATCCGAAACGCGGATGGTCTCACCCGCACACAGAATCATCACCCGCTCGATGACATTTTCCAGTTCCCGGATATTTCCAGGCCAGTTGTAATCATAAAACAGCCGGTCCACCTCCTGGTCGACGCCTGTGACCGGCGCTGCTGATTTGCGTTCGGATGCATATTTTTTAATAAAATGATTCACTAACAGTCGAATATCTTCTTTGCGCTCTTTCAGTGGCGGCAAGACAATGTGCATGACGTTTAACCGATAAAAAAGGTCTTCCCGAAACCGGCCGTCCGACATTTCCTGCTTCAGATCTTTGTTGGTGGCGGCAATGATACGGATGTCCACCGATATGGTCCGAACGCCGCCCACGCGCTCAAAAACCTTTTCCTGCAACACGCGCAATAATTTTACCTGTAAGTTGGGGGATAACTCACCAATTTCATCTAAAAAAAGCGTCCCACCGTCCGCCAGTTCGAAACGGCCTTTTTTCGTTGCCACGGCACCGGTAAAAGCGCCTTTCTCATGGCCAAAAAGTTCGCTTTCCAGCAAATTTTCGGCGAGGGCCGAACAATTGACCGCCACAAAGGGCTTTTCACGCCGGGTAGAATTAAAATGAATGGACCTCGCAACCAGTTCTTTGCCGGTGCCGCTTTCGCCCTCAATTAATACCGTTGCCCCGGAGGGAGCCACTTTTTGGATCGTATCAAAAATATCCTGCATTTTTTTACTTTTGCCAATGATGTTGTCAAAACGAAATTGGGATTGAACCGCATTGCGCAGACGGCGATTTTCTTTGACCACCTGATAGACGGCAATGGCTTTTTTGACATAAATGATTAAGCGTTCATTGTCGAAAGGCTTCAGAATATAGGTATAGGCGCCCTTCTGCATGGCCTCAACGGCTTTATCCACCGTACCGTGGGCTGTCATCATGATAACCGGCAGATCCTGATCATCTGCTTTAATTTTCTCCAGCAATTCAATGCCGTCCATTTTAGGCATTTTCATATCGGTGAGAACCAGATCCAGATCAGCGGTTTTGTGAATATCGTACGCCTCCGCCCCTCCGGGCGCGGTCAGGACTTCATAGCCTTCTTCTTCCAGCAGGGCGCTTAAAATGGTCAAATAGTTTTTCTCGTCATCAACAATGAGAATGGTTTCCATGGTTTTTCAGCTTTGGTTGTGCAACATTTTTTAGGTTTACGGTTTTCGCCAAGGCTTAACCCGATGCGTGCGCAGAAGTCACAAATTGCATACTTTACGGAAACTAATTGCGCTCCGCAGGCTTTTCTTTCAGCGACGCTTCCGGGCTGACCTTGGGCTTGAGCGGCAGCTCGACGGTAACCCGAGCCCCAACGACGGGTCGGTTGACAATCTGGATGCTGCCACCGTGGGATTCGATGATGTTCTTAACGATACCTAAACCAAGGCCGGTACCTTGCTCTTTGGTTGTAAAAAAGGGGTCCCAAATTTTATTCATATTCTCGGGGGGTATTCCCTGGCCTTCATCGTCAAAATGGACCGTGATCCCATGGTCGTTGGAGCTGACATCAATAAGGATTCTGCCCCCATCCGGCATCGACTGGATTGCATTTAGCAAGATATTTAAAAAAGATTGATACAGCATGGCCGAATCGGCCATGACATCCGGCAGCGAATCCTGATAATGGGTTTTAATAATGTGACCCTTTTCCTTACGCTGGGCCTCGAGAAAGGATAGATTTTTATCAATGATGTCTTCGACCCGGCAAGGCGCCATGATCGGATTTCTGGGTTTGGCGTAATTGATAAAATCAGTAATGATTGAGTTTAAGCGCGTGGCCTCTTCAACGATGATATCAGGGAAGGTGTTTTGCGGATCCACTTTGGCTATTTTTTTCTTTAGCAGTTCAGCCGAACTTCTAATAATGCCCAGCGGATTGCGGATCTCGTGCGAAATTGCGGCGGCCATTTCGCCCAACGATGAGAGACGCTCGGCGTGGGCCAATCGCTCTTTAAGGCGCAGCCTCTCCATCGCCCGCCTTTGAATGATACTTTCACCTCGCTTAACCACAAACACCAGCACCACAAAAAGTGCGCCCATCAACAGCGTGCTGGTGATAATCACCAGAATCTGAATCTGAAAAATGGTTTTATAATCTTCAGACAGGTCCTGCGCGATCTCGACAACACCAAGGATTTGTCCCGAGATTTTCCCGAGCTGTGGTTCCCAGCGTAAAGGGGCAAACGTTATCAGTTGGACCTCTTTGGGAAAGCCCAGCATAATCTGTAAAAAATTCCCTCTTTGCACCAGTTTATGATTCCAGTCACCCGACCGGGCCTGCAAATATCCGGTGCCGCCGTAATTGTGACGGCCGATCATGTATTGATCGAAACTATAGGAGATTTTATTGTCCATGCTGTAAATATTAATTTTATCAACCTCAAAGCTGTGCATGGTGCTGCGCACCACATTGTCCATACGCTCGAACTGCTCCCGATTGCTCAGCTGAATTTTGCCGTACATCAACCCCACAGGAACAATAAATTGTACAAAAACCTGGTGGTTTAAATTTTCGATCATCACATGGGCGTAGTCCTCGCTTTTTTTCCGCTGCATGGATTTTACCCAATGCGTATTGAGGGCCGAAAATATAATGGTCGCTAAAAAAATAACAACCAACCCGCTGAAAGCGAAATACTTGACCAGGCGAAAGGGTTTGAGTTTGTCTTCTGGCAGTTTGGGTTCCATTGGTAGAAATTTAAATAAAATCAATGACTCGCTAAAATTTGAGTTAAGAATACTAATTTTTCAAGTCAAATTAAAGCTTTTTCCGCTAAAGGTGGAAATTATTTGACCGATTCTTACAAAATATTGACGCTCAACATGGACATTCTTACCCAGCATTCTAAAAAAGCGGCCTATGATCAAGATTTGCAAATTAAAGCATGAACCATTTTATTTTATAATAGATTGATTTTATTATATATTTAAAAATATTTCCAGATAGTCTATTTATCTATATGTATTGGCGTAAAATTTGCAGAGCAGATGGGCGACACAACAATATAGCATGTGTCATCGCTTTTACCAACAAGGTAGACAATTTATCGCATTCCCAACAAGTTGTCCAAACTACAAAATAAGGAGGAATACGAATCAAATAAAGGTTATCACCCAGTTCGGTCAAAGGCTGGGAATTTTCATATCGGCTGCAACGGTTTCTCTACTAGATGTGGTAATTAAGATTAATTAAACTAAACTAATATGTAATATAAGTATATGTAATTATATATAATTTTGCATAATTGCTTGACTCATAATGGATTATATGCGAAAATTTAAATAATTAATATTCATTTAAAATTGACTATAAATAATATCTTTTCGCATCCAGCATAATCCGCACTTCAAAATAGGGAAATCCTGATCCATGGCCAACAAAAATCATTTAAAGAAAACCAGAGAGTCTTTATTGATGAGCAAAGCCGAACTTGCTCGGGAAGCACATGTTTCACCCATTACGATAGCCCGCATTGAAAAGGGTATGCCATGTCGCATGGAAACCAAACGCAAGATTCTTTTGGCATTGGGCCTAAAATTAACTGAAAAAGACAAAATATTTAAGGACTAAGAGCATCTCATGGTATTTGGTAAAAAAGACAACCTCGTCGGACTCGACATTGGATCCCGCTCCTTAAAGGCGGCCGAAATCTCGGATTCAAAACGTGGCCGGGAATTAAAACGATTTGGCATGACCGACATTCCGCATGGTGCCATTGAAGACGGCACGATCAACGATCCGGAATCGGTCGCTGAGGCCATACGCCAGCTTTTTAAAGGTTATAATATTAAGGAGCGTAATGTGGCCATATCCATTGGCGGATATTCAGTCATTGTTAAAAAAATTGCCGTCCAGACCATGGACGAAGAACAATTACAGGAAACAATTCATTTCGAAGCCGAACAATACATCCCCTTTGATATCAGTGATGTAAACCTGGATTTTCAAATCCTGGGACCCAACGAAACCAACCCGAATCAAATGAATGTGTTTCTGGTAGCCGCCAAAAAAGAAATGGTCGATGACTTTTTCAACCTGGCGAATATGGCCGGACTTAATCCCTGTATCATCGATGTGGAGGCTTTTGCCTTGCAGAACGCTTTTGAGGTCAATTACGATACCGGCGATGATAATATTGCCTTAATCGATATCGGTGCCAGCAAAACCTCTTTAAATATTCTCAAAGCGAACAATTCCGTATTCATGCGAGATGTGTCACTGGGCTGTAGCCAGATCAATCAGAAAATCATTTCATTGGTCGACTGCAGCTTTGATGAAGCTGAAAATCTTAAATTCGGTGACAATCCGGATCGTCTATCTGCCGAAGATTTAAAAGGTATTGTATCTTCGGTGGTTGCCGACTGGTGCACTGAAATTCGACGCGCGCTTGATTTTTTCTACTCCACTTACCCGGATGATCAAATCAAGCGTATCATTTTGAGCGGAGGGGGTGCTAGTATCGACGAATTTCGCGAATTGCTGGGCGTCGAGGCATCTGCCGAGGTTGAAACCATTAATCCATTTAAAGGTATCTACGTAAACGATAGTTTTGATTCCGACTTCATCAAACAAATTGCCCCCCAGGCAGCCATTACCATGGGGCTGGCATTAAGAAAAGTGAATGACAAATGATTCGAATTAATCTGCTCCCTTTTCGGGCCGACCGTAAAAAAGAAAACGTCCGCCGTCAAGTTTCGTTGTTTCTGCTTTCGATGGCTTTGTTACTGATTATCGCCTTCTACTATAATTGGGTTCTAAGTTCTAAAATCAGTAAATTCAATGAAAAAATCAAGACCACTAACGCCGAATTAGCAAAATACAACGCAATCAACAAAGAAATTGCTCGCATCAAACAAAACCTCGAAAATCTTAGAAAAAAAATGGCGGTCATCGAACAGCTGGAATTAAATCGTCACGCCCCTGTCGTTTTGATGGATACGATGACCCAGGTATTGGTCGCCAAACGCATGTGGTTAAACGAATTGGAGGTGAAGGATAAAACGGTAAAAATTGTCGGGATTGCACTGGATGAAAAAACAGTAGCGGATTTTATGGTTCGTCTGCAAAATAGCGGCCTCTTCAACCATGTCGAGTTGAAATCGGTTAAGCGCCAAGAGGTGCAGAAAACAAATCTGAAAAGTTTTCATATTTTGTGTACCAAAATGCCGCCACAGCAACCCAAACCAGAAAATAATCGTAAGCCTAAAAGGGTCAAAGCATAATGAATCCTACACAAGGAACCTCAACGGGCGTTGAAAGCTTTTTCGCCAAGATCGAAAAATTATCAAAGGTTCAACGCATATTGATTTTTTCAGGTGTTTTTATTGCCATTATCGTCATTTTTGTTTTTCTGCTGTATAAGCCCAAATTAGCAGAAATTAGCAAACTGGATGAACAGCTCAAAGCCCTGGAGAAAAAATTGGTCGTCGCAAAGAAAAATGCGGCGGATTTAGAAATGTTTCAAAAGAAGATGCAGGAAGCCGAAGTGCAGTTTAAAACGGCGATGAAAGCATTGCCTGAAAGAGAGGAGATCCCCTCTTTGTTGACCAGCATCTCCAGATCAGGCCAGGATGTCGGACTTGAGTTCTTATTGTTCGAGCCCAAGTCTGAAGTACGCAAAGAATTTTATGCCGAAATCCCGGTGGCCATGAATGTCAAGGGCGGCTATCACGATCTGGCCCTTTTCTTTGATAAAGTTGCACGCTTGTCACGAATCGTCAACATCAGAAACATTTCGATGTCGCGCGCAGGGAAAACCCTTGACCTGAATACCTCCTGCACTGCGGTGACCTATAAATTTGTGGAGCCGAATCAGGAACAACCGGCAAAAAAGAAAAAAAAGACGAAAAGACGAAAATAACAATTTAAACGTAATTTGACATCCTTGCTGAAAAGTAATTGAAACGTCATGAAAAAAATTCTTATTATTATCTGTAATTTGGCTTGCTTGATTGGCTTTTTAACTGTTTTGCTGGGCTGTGATCCGCCGGCAAACGAGTCGGTCAAACCGTTGATCGTTACCAAAAAGATCAAGCCCATTAAAAATAACACCGGGCTTCCTCCACGGAAACCAGCAAGAGCTTCTCAGCCCGCTTCCAAACCCGAACCACCGGCTCCGGGCAAACAAGCGCCTGAAAGAACTGTGCTGGCCAAAAACGCAGGACCGCCTGCTGCCAAATCTGCCGAGGCGAAAAAGCCCAAACCGTCGCTAGCACCCAAATCGGATATATCCGATATTAAGACGACGTCTCCGGGCCAGCCGGAAGCGCCTGCCACGGGCCAGACCACCGTTGCCCGTACTTCACCAGGGGCGCGGCCAATTTATGATCCCAAAGAAAAAATCAACCCCTTTGAGCCGTTGTTCAGAGAAAAGCCAACTGTGGCAGGGACGAAGGTAAAACGTAAAAAGAGAATACCGCGCACTCCGCTGGAAAAAATTGATCTGAGCCAGCTTAGACTGGTGGGCATTATCACAGCCGCAAGCGGCAACAAAGCCCTGGTCGAAGAATCCAACGGCAAGGGCTATGTCATCAAAAAAGGCACCTATATTGGTACCAATGCCGGCAAGGTGGTTCAAATTCAAAGCAACAAAGTCATCGTCGCTGAAGAATATGAAGATTACAGCGGAAATGTAACCGTCAAAAATAAAGAAATTCAACTACCGAAGCCTCCTGGAGATTTTTAAGGTGAACCATAAATTTTTATGTCAACAAAAAGGTTTTTCTTTGATGCTTTTGCTGGTGGTACTGACGGCCTGGATTGCCGGATGTGCTTCCAACAAAGCTGCTGAT